>NZ_JBVAXR010000043.1:0-34996 GCF_055419445.1 Mycobacterium sp. IDUB_19
AACCGTGCCAGGCCGCGTTCGAGCCGACTCATGGCCATGACCCTAGTTGCTCGGCTTCTCGGACCGCTATGGGCGTGGATTGAAGGGCCCGCGCGTCGGCACGGTGACCGTTTGGGTGACCGTGCTGGTCTCCGTGCTCGGTGACACCGTGACCGTGCTCGGCGGAACAGTGGTCGTGGGAGTGTCGGTGCTCGGCGGGGGAGCTGTTTCGGTCACGGTCTGCGTCGGGCCGCCGCCTCCGCCGCCCGGTGGGTGATGCCGAGTCGGCGCCGCGGCCGTGGTGGTCACCGTCGTGGTGGGGAGGGGGGTGGGCGTCGTCGTGGTCGTCGGACTCGGGGCCGGCGAACCGCTCACCAGCGTGATGATCGCGTAGATCGCCAGGCCGAGCACGATCACCCCGACCGCGCCGGCCGCGACCAGCGCTAGCGGACGCCGGTACCAGGGTGTCGGGGGCTCCGGCTCGGGCGCGGGGTCGTAACCGCCGTATCGCGCCGCCATCGTCGGCTCGGAGTAGTAGTCGGGTTCCTCTGGGTAAGGAGGCACGTCAGGAGATGGTAATCCGGTCAGGCTTCGTTGCCGATCTGGGTCAGGGCACGCTCGAACAAGTGGACCGTGGCCGCGTGGAGTTGATCGCCGACCTCTTTCTCGGCCTTGCCGGCACACGCGCGGGCCAGCGTGCCCTCGATCACGATGCCCAGCTTGAAACAGGCCAGCACCGTGTACCAGGTGATGTGCGACAAGTCGCGGGTGGTGTTGGCGGCGTAGCGCTCGAACAGCTCATCGGTGCTGGCCAATCCGTCCTGTCCACCCAGGGCATGGCTGAACACACTGGATCCGTCCGGCTGGCGCCAGGTGGCCAGCAGCCAGCCCAGATCCAGCAGCGGGTCACCGATCGTGCACATCTCCCAGTCGACGATCGCGACCACCTCCGGCCCGGTGCGGGAGAACATCACGTTGGCGGCGTGGTAGTCGCCGTGCATGATGCCGGGCGTCCACGTCGCCGGACGGTGACGTTCCAGCCAGGTCGACACTTCCTCGATGCCCGGGATCTGCGGCCCGGGATAGCCGTCGTACTCGCTGTAGGAGTCCAGCTCCGAAAGCCAGCGCGGGACCTGGCGTTCCAGGAAGCCCTCCGGCTTACCGAAGTCGGCGAGACCCACCGCGACGTGGTCGACGGCACCCAGCTTGGCCAGCGCGTCGGCCATCGACAGGCCCATGCCGTGGCGCACGCCGGCATCGCCGGCATGCAATGGCGCCAGTCCCTCGCCGGCATTGAATCCGTCGACCGGGTCCATCAGGTAGAAGACGGCGTCGCCGAGCACGCTCGTGTCGTCGCAGACCGCGATCAGATGCGGGTGCGGTACATCCGAATCAGCCAGCGCTGCAAGGACTTTGGTTTCCCGCAGGATCACGCTGTTGCTGCGCGGACGCAGGTGTCGTGGTCCGCGCCGCAGCACATAGGGCCGTCCGGACCTGACGAACCGCAACATCACGTTCTGCGTTCCGCCGGTGACGGCGCAAACATCCTGCAGCGGGCCCTCGCCGAGTCCCTGCCCGGACATCCACTCCGCGACGGCGTTCAAGTCCACGTGCTCCACGTGGTGTGAACCTACTCTGCGAGCGCTGCGTCCTTGGGTTTCGGTGTGTAGGGGATCTCCTTGCCAACCTGTGGGACCTCTGGGAAAACAGACGAAGTCACGGTCCGAGCGTGCCGGGAGGCGTCCGCGGCTGGAAGAATAGTGAACGCAACCGACTATCTCCGGTGGAGAGGACTGGCGATGCCGCGTACCGATAACGATTCCTGGGACATCACGCAGAGTGTGGGGGCCACCGCACTCGGCGTGGCGGCGGCCCGCGCCGCCGAGACCGAGAGCGAGAATCCGCTCATCAACGACCCGTTTGCGCGTGTCTTCGTGGACGCCGCGGGGGAGGGGATGTGGAGCATCTACGCCGATCCCGCCCTGCTGGCCAAGGCCGTCGAAATCGAACCCGATATGCGCACCCGGCTACAGCTGATGATCGACTTCATGGCGACCCGCACGGCGTTCTTCGACGAATTCTTTCTCGGTGCGGCCGACGCCGGTGTCCGCCAGGTGGTCATCCTGGCCTCCGGTCTCGACGCGCGCTCCTGGCGACTGCCGTGGCCCGACGGCACGGTGGTGTACGAACTCGATCAGCCTAAGGTGCTGGACTTCAAAACGGGTACGTTGAAAGCCCACGGCGCGAACCCGACGGCCGAACTGGTCACCATACCTATCGATCTGCGTCAGGACTGGCCAAAAGCATTGCAGGATGCGGGTTTTGACCCGTCGAAGCCGAGCGCCTGGTCCGCCGAGGGGCTGGTGCGTTACCTGCCGTCGCAGGCCCAGGATTTGTTGTTCGAGCGCATGCATTCGCTCAGCGCGCCGGGTAGCTGGCTGGCTTCCAACGTTCCCAGCCAAGGGTTTACCGATCCCGATCGGGTACGCCGGCAGCGAGAAGACATGCAGCGCATGCGCGCAGCGGCCGCAAAGCTGATCGACACCGAGATCACCGATTTCGACGACCTCTGGTACGCGGAGGAGCGCACCCCAGTCGACGAGTGGCTGCGTGACCATGGCTGGGAGGTGGCGGCCGCGACCTTCCCGGAGTTGATGGCACGCTACAACCGCACCGTGCCGGAAGGCTCCGACGACGCCATGCCGCCCACCCTCTACGTGTCGGCCCAGCGACGCCACTAGGGCGTCACGCGGCACACGGCGCTATTGGCCAAAATGCTTGAGCGCTAAGGTCGCCGCTATGGCCGAGCGACCCGCCCGGGTAGGCGATGTGCATCAGATCGCCGCGTCGATGCCGCACGTAAACGCGTGGAGGGGCCCAAGGGTAATGCCATCTATCAGGTGGGCGGAAAGTCGTTCGTGTTCTTCCGCACCCCCCAGCCCGACGCGACCGATCCGGGCACCGGCGAACGCTGGGCCGACGTGATCATGCTCTGGGTGGACTCGGAGAGTGACAAGCTGGCGTTGATCCAGGATCCCGGGTCGCCGTTCTTCACCACCAACCATTTCGACGGGCACCCTTCGGTACTGGTGCGCGCCGCCCGGCTGCCGGAAATCACGACGACGGAATTAGCCGAGCTGATTGCGGACGCCTGGCTGTCCCGGGCCTCCAGGAGGCGGGCCGCGGAATGGCTGGCCGGTCATTCGTAGTGCTCAGATCGTTGTTTTCAGGGGCCCACAAGTTGGCCGCGGCGATGTTTAGACACGGGTCTAACGGGTATCGCTAGGCAACGAGAAAATCCTTCTCGAACACAACGGAGGTCACGATGCGTGGTCGCGGAATAATCGGCGCGATCGTTTTGGTGTGGCTGCTCATTGGGGTTTTCGCAGCATGGCAACGCGATTACTTCAAAACGGGCCAAACAGATTGTGTCACAGCGGGAAACATCGCGCTGACGGTGGTCGCGGGGCCTTTGAACTACGGGGGCGTCAACCCGAAAGTCAAGGATTGCCATGTACCGCAACCCACTTCAATGCCCAGTAACTTAGAGTCCCTCGCGTAAAGGAAACTGTCATGGTCGTCTTGGGTATCGTTCTCCTCATTCTCGGATATGTTTTCGCCATTCCGTTGCTGTGGACGATTGGAATTGTCCTAATCGTCATCGGCGCGGTGCTGTGGATCCTTGGCTCGGTCGGTCGACCGGTCGCCGGCAGGCGGTACTGGTACTAGGCACCGCCGAGTCGGCTCGCCTGCTGTTTCACAGGACACACAAAGGAATGTCATAGCGGCGGCCCAGTCGCGCGCGGATACTGGAACCTGTGACGCAGCCTCGAACCTCCGTAGAGCGCGTTGTCATGTGCCGCGCCGACGGCAATCCCATCAACGTGCTGGTCGTGGACGACGAATCGGTCTTGGCCGAAATGGTGTCGATGGCGCTGCGGTACGAAGGCTGGAACATCGCGACCGCCGGTGACGGATCGTCGGCAATCGCGTCGGCCCGTGCCCAGCGACCCGACGTCGTCGTGCTCGACGTGATGCTGCCCGATATGAGCGGGCTCGATGTATTACACAAACTGCGTGAAGAGAATCCGCAGCTGCCGGTGCTGTTGTTGACAGCCAAGGACGCGGTGGAAGACCGCATCGCCGGGTTGACCGCGGGTGGCGACGACTATGTCACCAAACCGTTCAGCATCGAGGAGGTCGTGCTGCGGTTGCGAGCGCTGTTGCGGCGCACCGGAGTCACCACGGTCGATAGCGGCGCGCAGCTCGTGGTCGGCGACCTGGTGCTGGACGAGGACAGCCACGAGGTGACTCGTTCCGGTGAAACGATCTCGTTGACCTCCACCGAGTTTGAGCTGTTGCGGTTCATGATGCGCAATTCCAAGCGGGTGCTGAGCAAAGCGCAGATTCTCGATCGGGTATGGAGTTACGACTTCGGCGGGCGGTCCAACATCGTCGAGCTGTATATCTCGTACTTACGCAAGAAGATCGACAACGGCCGCGACCCGATGATCCACACGCTGCGCGGTGCGGGCTATGTCCTCAAGCCAGCCCGCTAGGACACGGCGAGTCTGGTCCCTTCGGCTGCAGCTCTTGGTCGGGCAGGTCGTCGTGCTCGCCCTGGTCTGCGTCGGGATCACCGCGGCAACCGAGCTATCGCTGAACCATCACTTGGTGCGCCAGCTCGACGGGCAACTCGGCGGGACCTCGCATCGCTCGGCGTTGATGTACCCGGAACCGAACCGCCCCGGCTGGGAGCACCACCAGCACTCCTCTTACCCGCGGCCTGGCCCCGGCCCGCGGTTCCTCGACGCTCCCGGCCAGCCGGCGGGCATGGTCGCGGCAGTCGTCAGCGACGGTAAGACAGTCGACGCCGGCTACCTGACCAGCATTGGTTCCCGGGCCGCGCTGAGCGACAAGGCCCAGAACCAATTGGCGGCGATCGCCGGCAGCCGCCAGCCGGTGACCCTGGATCTCGACGGCCTCGGCCGCTACCGTGTCGTCGCGGCCCCAAGCCGGCGTGGCGGCGACGTGATCGTCACCGGGCTGTCCATGTCCGACGTCGACGCCACGCTGCTCCAGATGCTGGTCATTTTCGCGATCGTCACCGTGGTCGCATTGGCCGCAGCGACGATCGCCGGGATGGTGATCATCAGGCGGGCGCTCGCGCCGCTGCGCCGCGTCGCGCAAACCGCGCGCCGGGTCTCCGACCTGCAGCTGGATCGCGGCGAGGTCGAAATGCCGGTACGGGTTCCCGAATCCGACGCCAACGCCTCTACCGAGGTGGGCCAGCTCGGGTCGGCGCTGAACCGGATGCTCGACCACATCGCGGCCGCGCTGTCGGCACGGCAGGCCAGCGAGACCCGGGTCCGTCAGTTCGTCGCCGACGCGAGTCACGAGCTACGCACGCCACTGGCCGCGATCCGCGGCTACACCGAACTCACCCAGCGCATGGGCGACGACCGCGAGGCGGTGGCACATGCGATGAGCCGCGTCGCTTCCGAGACCGAGCGGATCACCCGCCTCGTCGAGGACCTGCTGCTACTGGCCCGTCTGGACTCGGGCCGCCCGCTGGAACGCGAACCGGTTGACCTGTCACGGGTGGCCGTCGATGCGGTCAGCGACGCGCATGTCGCGGGACCGGATCATCAGTGGGAGCTCGACCTGCCCGAGGAACCTGTGGTCGTGGTCGGCGATGCGGCACGGCTCCATCAGGTGTTGACGAATCTGCTTGCCAACGCGCGCGTCCACACCGGCGCGGGGACCGTTGTGACGACGCGGTTGAGCACCGAACCGTCGCACAGTTTGCTGCAGGTGATCGACAACGGCCCCGGCATTCCGGCGGCGTTGCAGTCAGAGGTGTTCGAGCGGTTCGCCCGCGGCGATACCTCGCGTTCCCGCAAGGGGGGCAGCACCGGGCTGGGACTGGCGATCGTGTCCGCCGTCGTCAAGGCGCACAACGGGACGATCACCGTCAACAGCTCGCCCGGTCACACCGAGTTCACGGTGCGGTTGCCACTCAACGGGTGGCAACCGCCCGCAGCCTCGCTTAGCTAGTGCAGGTGACGTCGATCTCGAAGGGCTTGTTCACCGGTTGCGTGGGATTGGCCATGTCAACGCCGGTGGCAGTCCCGGTGATCTTGTAGGTGCTGCCGCTCTTCGTTGCCGAGGCGTTGCCGCCGCCGCCGGCTGCGGCGTACGCGAGCGTCACGCCGTTGACGTTGCCCAGCCCGACGGATGTCACCTGGGGCGGGTTGGCGTCGGTCAGCACGGCGGCGATGCCGGTCGCGGCCCCGCCGATTGCGATGTTGACGTTGCCACCTACCGTCGTGCACACGACCGAGCCGCTTACGTTCTGGTCCTTGCCGTCGATGATCACCTTGGTGCCGCCACCTCCGCTGGCACTTGCGGAAGTACTTGCGCCCGACGAGGACCCACTCGAACTTTTCTTGTCGCTCGAACAGCCGGAAATACCGGCGACCAGAATTGCTGCTCCGGCCACCGCGACCGTCAGTTCACGCTTCACTTGTTCTCCTTTGCCCGATCGTTGCGGTCCTCAACATTGGGGGCCGTCACCGCAGTATGCGGGTTTGCCTGGCCGCGCAAAAGAGGTTTCAGGCAAATTGTTTCGTCTGGGTTAACTCGGCTGCTCTCAACATGTGCTTTCGGGCAGGGTGCGTTAATGGCAAGGTATTGCCGGTGGACCACAAACCTCCCACCGCGATCATCGAGGCGGCGCATCGCGAACATGCCCTGCCCTGGGATGACACAACGGATTTCGACAATGCCGATCGCGGATTCATCGCGTCCTTGTCGCCCTGCGTCATCAAGGCGGCCGACGGACGTGTGGTGTGGGACAACGATGTCTACGCCTTCCTCGAGGGTCCCGCGCCAACCTCGGTGCACCCCAGCCTGTGGCGCCAATCGGGGCTGAACGCCAAGCAAGGCCTGTACGAGGTGGTGCCGGGCATCTATCAGGTCCGCGGCTTCGACCTCTCCAACATCAGCTTCATCGAAGGTGACACCGGGATCATCGTGATCGACCCGCTGGTGTCCACCGAGGTAGCCGCGGCGGCGCTGGACCTCTACCGCGCCCACCGCGGCGGCGATCGCCCCGTCGTCGCGGTGATCTACACGCACAGCCACGTCGACCATTTCGGCGGCGTGCTGGGCGTGACCTCGCAGGCGGACGTCGATGCCGGCAAGGTCGCGGTGCTGGCGCCGGAGGGCTTCACCGCGCATGCCGTGCAGGAGAACGTGTACGCCGGACCCGCGATGACCCGGCGGGCCACCTATATGTACGGCACCCTGCTGGAACGCGGACCCCAGGGGCAGGTTGGCTGCGGGCTTGGCCAGGCCCCGTCCACCGGTGAGGTCGCGATCATCGTCCCGACCATCGATATCCGGGAGACCGGCGAAAAGCACACGATCGACGGTGTGGAGATCGAGTTTCAGATGGCGCCCGGCACCGAGGCTCCCGCCGAAATGCATTTCTATTTCCCACGTTTCCGCGCGTTGTGCATGGCCGAGAATGCCACCCACAATCTGCACAACCTGCTCACCTTGCGCGGTGCCCTGGTGCGTGACCCGCACGCCTGGGCGGGTTATCTCACCGAAGCGATCGACACTTTCGCCGGGCGTTCCGATGTGGTGTTCGCGTCCCATCACTGGCCGACCTGGGGGCAGGACAGCATCGTCAGTTTCTTGTCGCTGCAGCGGGACCTGTATGCCTACCTGCACGACCAGACATTGCGGCTGCTCAACCAGGGCTACACCGGCGTGGAGATCGCCGAAATGTTCCAGATGCCACCAGCTTTGGACCAAGTGTGGCATACGCACGGTTACTACGGGTCGGTCAGCCACAACGTCAAGGCCGTCTACCAGCGTTACATGGGTTGGTTCGACGGCAATCCCGGCCGGCTGTGGCCGCACCCGCCCGAGGCGCTGGCACCCCGTTATGTCGAGGCGATGGGCGGGATCGATCGCGTCGTCGACCTTGCCCAAGCGGCTTTCGACGCCGGTGATTTCCGTTGGGCCGCGACACTGCTGGATCACGCGATCTTCACCGACAGCGATCACGCCGCGGCCCGCGCGCTGTATGTGGACACCTTGGAGCAACTAGGCTACGGCGCCGAGAATGCGACGTGGCGCAACTTCTTCATGAGCGGCGCAACCGAATTGCGTGACGGGAATTTCGGCACCGCTACGACGGCCACCTCTATGTCGATGCTCAGTCAACTGACGCCGGAGCAGATCCTTGACAGCCTCGCCATTAGCGTCAATGGGCCGCGCAGCTGGGACCTCGATATTGCGATCGACATCTCCTTTGCCGATCTGGCGGTCAACTACCGGCTCAACCTGCGCAACGGGGTGCTTGTCTACCGCAAAGTCGCCGCCGACTCTGCCTCGGCGTCCGTTACGGTCAAGCTGGACAAAAAGTCTCGCTTGTTGGCGGTGGCGATGGGCGACTTCACGTCAGCCGGGCTCGACATTTCAGGAGACCGGTCGGCACTGCAGACGTTGCTGGATGTGCTGGACAAACCAGACCCGAGCTTCAACATCGTCACACCCTAGGCGGCAACCAGCCGGGGGTCACGCGACGTCGATGACGACCTTGCCCAGGACCTTGCGATCGGCCACATGCCGCAACGCGGCCGGGGTCTCCGACAGCGGGAATCGCGCGCCGATGTAAGGACGGACCGTGCCCGCGGCGAACATCTGCGCCAACTCTTCGATATCGCGGACGGCCTCATCGGGGTAGTCGCTCATGAAGGTGCGGATCTCCATACCCCGCACGCAGATGTCTTTGAGCAGAATGAGATTGAGTGGAATAGCCGGGATGCTGCCCGCCGCATAGCCCAGGGTGACGAAGGTGCCGCCGCGCGCCAGACCCCTCAGCGCCGGCTCCGCATAGGAGCCCCCGACCGGATCCAGCACTACTCGGGCGGCATCCCCGGTGAGCTCGCGGATGCGTGTCTTGAGATCCTCGCGGTCGTAGTCGACCGTGGCTTTGGCACCGCGTTGTCGGCACAGCTCGAGTTTCTCCGGGCTCGATGCCGCGGCCAGTACCCGAGCCCCCATCGCCACGGCCAGATCAACAGCGGCCAAACCCACTCCACCTGCCGCGCCCAGCACCACGACCCAATCCCCTTCTGTCACAGCGGCGGTCGAGCGCAAGGCGTGATACGCGGTGCGGTAGGTGACGCCGAAGGCCGCAGCCGATGCGTAGTCCGCGTCGTCGGGCACGAGCGAGGCTTGAGTCGTGTCGAGCAGCGCTTGTTCGGCGAACGCTCCGAAGGTGGTTCCGGCTACCCGCTGGCCTGGACGGAACGGCGTGCCATCACCGACGGAGATCACGTCCCCGGCAATCTCATTGCCCGGTATGAATGGCGGTGGAACCTTGATCTGGTACTTGCCCGCGATGAACAGCACGTCGGGGAAATTGACTGCCGCGGCGTGGACCCGTACCAACATCTGGCCCGGTGCCGGGACGGGCTCGGGAACATCGTCGAGCACCAAACTCTCCGGCGGACCGTAGGAGCGACAGACAACGGCGCGCATCAATTGACTCCCAATCCGCTGAGACAGAACCGCACCACATGTGCGATGTCGTCGGGCCCGGGCCGACTGGCCGAGCCCACGTATCGGCGCATGGTCGCCGCCGTACAGCAGAACACCGCCTCGACGTCGCGTTCGACATCGTTACTGCCCAGCGCCGCAACCGGTTCGACCAGCAGGTCTCGCAGCGGCCGCATCATTTCCTGGTCGACCGCGCGCCAGTCGGCCGACATCTGGCCGGCCGCGGCGCGGCTCTTGCTGATCAGATGTGGTTCGGCCACTTGCGCGAGGGTGCCCTCGATCCAGCGGGCGATCTTGTCCTGCGGCTGTCGCTCTTTGGCCATCTGGTGTTGAAGGTAGGAGACCACGATCCCGACCCCGCGTTCCATCACGGCCAGGATGAGATCGTCCTTGCCGGCGAAGTACCGGTAGAACGCCTTGTTCGACGAGCCGGCCTCGGCGACGATGTCACTGACGCGAGGCGGCTCGGGCGCGACCCGTTCCATCACCCGCACCGCGGCAGCCAGGATGCGTTCGACCTCCTCGGTAGCCTCGCGTTGCCGGTCGTCCAGGGCGCGTTCGACGGCCGCCGCGACTCTGTTCGTCATGGCGAATGTGGTTGTGCGGGAACGCTACCGACAAGGGCGCCGTACTTTTCTCGGGCCGCGGCGCGCCGAACTTCGAGCATTTCACTGGGCCAGTCACCTTCTTCGGCGTCGTACCCCTTGAGCAACATCCGGGCCAGATTGACCTTGTGTGCCTCGGTCGGTCCGTCGGCCAGACCGAGCGCGATGCCGCCCAGCAACACGTTGACCAGGGGCAGCTGATCGGTGAGCCCAAGCGCACCATGCACTTGAATGGCCCGCAGCGCAATCGATTTCAACACCTGAGAGGCAAGGATCTTGCAGGCGCCGATCTCGGCGCGCGCACCGTGCTCGTCGCCGCTGTCGATCAACCACGCGGCGTGCAGCACGGTCAACCGAAACGGGATCAGCTCGGTATAGGAGTCGGCGACGAACTCTTGCACCAGCTGCTTGTCGGCCAGCGAGCTGCCCTGGGTGAAGCGGCTTTTCGCTCGGCGCGACATCATCTCGACAGCACGCTGCGCCATCCCGATGGCGCGCATCGCATGGTGCAGCCGGCCGCCGGCCAATCGGGTCTGCAGGATCAGGAAGCCCTGACCGGGTTCGCCGAGCAGCGCGTCTTGAGGCACTCGCACCCCGTCGTAGTGCACCAGGGAATGCCCCGGTTCGTGCGGGTCCGCTCCCACCAGGTGGTGGTTGGCTTCCAGGACCAGCCCTTCGGTGTCGGCGGGGACCAGGAACGTCGAGGCGCCGCGATGGACGGGAACGTCGGGATCGGTGATCGCGACGACAATGAAGAACGACGCGACAGCGGCGTTGGAGGAGAAGTACTTTCGCCCGGTGATCACCCATTCGTCGCCATCGCGGACGGCGCGGGTGGTGAACACGCGCGGATCGGCACCGCCCTGCGGTTCGGTCATCGAGAAGCAGGAAAAGATCTCTCCGGACAGCAGCTCGGACAGGTAGCGGTCCTTCTGATCCTGTGTCCCGAAGCGGGCGATGATCTCCGCGTTGCCGGTATCGGGCGCTTGGGTGCCGAAGACGATCGGCGCCCACGGGCTGCGGCCCAGAATCTCGTTGATCAACGTCAGCTTGACCGCGCCGAAGCCCTGGCCACCGAGCTCCGGGCCCAGATGTGGTGCCCACAAGCCATTGTCGCGGACCTGCTGCTTGAGTGGATCGACGATGCGCCGGCGCTCGTCGTTGAGCGGCAGGAACTCGCAGCCCGGAAAGAGCACCTCGAGCGGCTCCACCTCTTCGCGCACGAACTCGCGAACCCAGGCGAGCTTCTTCTCGAACTCCGGCTCGGTAGAGAAATCCCAAGACATTCGAATACTCCTATTCGTTCATTGTGGCGACCCGCTTCGCCCGGCTCCGCCGCGCTTGCGATCGCCACGTCAGGGAATTCCGCCGTCGGTCCGCAGAATCGAACCGGTTGTGAAACTGGACGCGTCGGACGCCAAGAACAGTGCGGCGCCGACGATTTCGCGCGGGTCGCCGGCGCGCTTCAAGAAGAGATGGCTGAAGTTATTGTCCCCGCTGAGATCCCACGCCTTGCTGACGTCGGTCAAGTAGGGCCCCGCCATCAGCGTGTTGACCCGTACGGTCGGCCCGAACGCCTGCGCCAGTCCTTCGGTCATCGCGTTGAGCCCGGCCTTGGCGGCCGCGTAGGGAATGATGCCGCCGTTCGGGCGCAGCGACCCGGTGGAGCTCACGTTGATGATCGACCCGCTGCCCGCGGCCACCATCCGCTCACCCACCAACGCCGATAGCCGGAACGGCCCTTTGAGATTCAGGTTCACCACCGCGTCGAACAACTTCTCGGTGACGTTGCTCAGCTTGTCGTACAGCGGCGACATGCCCGCGTTGTTGATCAAGGTGTCGACTTTGCCGAACCGTTCGTAGGTGGCGTCGACCAATCCGTCGAGTTGGTCCCAGCGTCCGACGTGCACGCCGTAAGGCATGGCGGTGCGTCCGGTCTCGGCCTCGACTTCCTTGGCTGCGGCCACGCAGTTGTCGAAGTTGCGGCTGGCGATCACCACGTCGGCGCCGCAGCGGGCGGCGGCGAAGGCCATTTCCCGTCCCAACCCACGGCTACCGCCGGTGATCAGCACCACGCGATCGGTGAGGTCGAAAAGTTCGTCGGCGTAACCCATTTCAGCGGCACCGCGTCGGCAGGCTGCGCGCCAGCTCGGCCGCCGTCGCGATCAGCCGCGGGATCATCGCCCCGAAGGCGTCGTGGATCTTCGGGTCGACCTTTCCGGTCCGCACGCCGGCGGCGTAGGTCTTCTCCAGCACGATGCCGAGTTTCCAGTTGGCCAGCACCAGGTAGTAGTCGATGTTCTCGGTGGAAAGCCCGCTGACCTTCTCGTAGTGACCCAGTAATTCGCTGCGCGTCGGCATGCCCTTCATGTCCAGATAAAACCCGTCTTCGCTTGGGTTTTCGCCGTCGTAGCCCAGCAGCGCCCAGGCCAGATCCAGCAGCGGATCGCCGACCGTCGTCATCTCCCAGTCCACGATCGCGGCAAGCCGAGCCGGGCCGCCGTGCGCGAACATCACGTTGGCGAACTGATAGTCGCCGTGCATGATGCCCGGCGTGTACTGCGCGGGACGGTTGCGGCGCAGCCAATCGGCTGCCTCGTCCAGGCCGGGCAGGTCGCGCACCTTGTACGAGTCGAGAAATGCCAGCCAACGATCGACCTGCCGATCGTGGAATCCGTCCGGGCGGCCAAAGCCCTCGAGTCCTTGGCCGCGCCAGTCGACCCGGCCCAGCTTGGCGGCGCCCTCGACGAGTTCGAACGCGAGCCCGCGCCGCGCGTCCAGGTCGGTGTCGAACGGTGGCTCCCAGCCGCCGTCCATCGGGCTCCAGCCGTCGATCGCCCGCATCACGTAGAACGGCATGCCGAGCACGGTGCCGCTGTCGTCGGCGGCGATCAGCTCGGCGTGCGGTACATCGGTGCCGGACAGTGCCCGCACCAGCCGGATCTCGCGCAGCAGGCCGTCGATGCGGGCCGCGTCCGCGCGGGCGCCGGGCATCCGCAGCACCATCCGCTCGCTGCCGCGCGCAATCAGATACAGCGTGTTCTGCGAACCGCCCTTGAGCTGCTCCAGCAGCGGTTCCTCGCCGCTGCCCGGAGCGTCGTTGGCGTCGAGCCATCGACCCAGAACACCCGGGTCCAGTTGGGTTTCACCAGCAGTCGTCATTGTCCGCACACCCCACTCTCTGTGTGGAGAATAGCATTCTCCGTGGATACCGCTAGCCCAGCCCGGCACCGAAAGCCGCGTCGAGAGTGCTCTGACGGCGAGAAACTCGCCGAAAACCCGCCCTCAGAGCACGTTCGGTGAAGAGGTGCTCGGCTGGGTCATCTGTCCTCCTCGAGATCGGGCCTCTCTTGCAGATTAGGAGACGGCCGCGCGCCGCGGCAGGGCGCGATGAGAAACTGCGAACCGGCTTTGGTGCTGACATCACTTACCCGACGACTAGGGAGAAACATGCAAGTGCTTCTGGTCCGGCATGCGTTGCCGCTGCGCAGCGAACACGGCCAGGGTTCCGACCCGGACTTGTCGGAAGAGGGGGTGGCCCAGATCGCGCGCCTGCCCGAGGCGCTTGCGCGGTTCCCGATCTCCCGGGTCATCAGCAGCCCCCAGCGGCGGGCCGTGCAGACCGCCGAACCGGTCGCGGCGGCCCGTGAGCTGTCCGTCGAGATTGACGAGCGCTTCGCCGAATACGATCGCGACCTTCCCGTGTACATCCCCGTCGAGCAGATCCGTCAGGAAAACCCGAAAGAGTGGGAGCGACTCGCCCGGGGCCATCTGCCCAGCGCGGTCGACGAAGACGCGTTCCGGGCGCGAGTGACGGCGGCAGTGGACGATCTCGTCACGTCCGCGGATCCCGAAGACACCGTTGTGGTGTTCAGCCACGGCGGGGTGATCAACGTGTTGCTGCACGAGATCCTCGGGACGTCGCGGCTGTTGTCGTTTCCCGTCGACTACGCATCGGTGACTCGCCTGCTGTACTCGCGGACCGGCCAGGCGACCGTGGCGGGAGTCAATGGGGTCGAACACGTGTGGGACCTGTTGCCGCGCAATCAGCGATGGTAGACAAGTTCGGTGACTTCGGCTGATCGACTCGACGGGCTGGACCTGCCCGCGCTGGACCGTTACCTGCGTTCGCTGCGCATCGAGCGCGACGGCGAACTGCGCGGGGACTTCATCTCGGGCGGCCGCTCCAATCTGACGTTCCGGGTCTACGACGACAAGACGAACTGGCTGGTGCGGCGTCCACCGCTACACGGGTTGACCCCGTCGGCGCACGACATGGCCCGCGAGTACAAAGTGGTGGCGGCACTGCAGGACACGCCCGTTCCGGTGGCCCGCGCAATCGCGCTGTGCGAGGACGACTCCGTGCTGGGCGCGCCGTTCCAGATCGTCGAGTTCGTCGCCGGGCAGGTGGTGCGCCGCCGCGCTCAACTCGAAGCCTTCAACCACACCGTGATCGACAAATGCGTCGACGGACTGATCCGGGTGCTCGTCGACCTGCACAACGTCGACCCGAATGCGGTGGGACTGGCCGACTTCGGCAAACCCAGCGGTTATCTGGAGCGTCAGGTGCGTCGCTGGGGCTCCCAATGGGAACTGGTGCGGCTGCCCGACGACCATCGTGACGCCGACGTCGAACGACTGCATTCCGGTCTGCAGCAAGCGATTCCGCGACAGGGTCGCACCTCGATCGTGCACGGTGACTACCGGATCGACAACACCATCCTGGACGCCGACGACCCGACGCGGGTGCGCGCCGTGGTGGATTGGGAGCTCTCGACGCTGGGGGATCCGCTGTCCGACGCGGCCCTGATGTGTGTGTACCGCGACCCGGCACTGGATCTGATCGTCAATGCGCAAGCCGCCTGGACTTCGCCGCTGCTGCCCACGGCCGACGAGCTGGCCGACCGGTACTCGCTGGTCGCCGGCATACCGCTGGCGCATTGGGAGTTTTACATGGCGTTGGCCTACTTCAAGCTGGCCATCATCGCCGCCGGCATCGACTTCCGCAGGCGCATGTCGGATCAGGCCAGCGGTAAAGACTCCGAACACATGCCCGAGGTGGTCGCGCCGTTAATCGCCCGTGGGCTTGGGGAGTTGTCCAAGCTGCCCGGCTAGTGCCGCGTTGCCGCGGCGTGCTGCTTCTTGGCCGCGCGACGCAGTTGCAGCATGCGCGCGGTGCCGACGGTCACGGTGAGCAACCCGCCGACCACGGCCGCCAGCAGGATGGCCACCCCCAGTGGCAGGTTCCAATGCCAACCCAAGAACTGGAACGGCGTCGACGTCGTGTTCTGGGTGATGAAGATCAGCAACAGGATCAGGATCAAGAAGCCCGCGATCAACGCCGACCACAGGGCGCCCGCTCGGGTGAACCCGATGGCCGGTTCGCTGGGTTTCTTGCCGGCATGGGGCGGTGGGGCAGGCGGTGGGGCAGGCGGTGGGGCGAGCTCAGGGGGCGGCCCCGAAGTGGGCTTTGGCGGCGGGTTGCCTGGCGAGCCAGGGGGGTTGCTGCTCATAGATCCATCTTTGTCCCATCCTGCGCAGATTGAAACCAAACCACGCAAACCAGCTGCTCCATGGCGACAGCGCCGGGCCGCTTCTGCCGTTAGTGTCAGCGTTATGAGGATGCTGCGGCGCGTGCACCGCGCGACCATCCCCGCGGCAGTGTGCTTTACGGCCATGTGCCTGGTCGCGTCCTGCAGCAATTCCGATCCGCTGGCACCGGAAATGCGCAGCATGAAATCCATCGTCGTCGGATCCGCTGACTTCCCGGAATCCCAGATCCTCGCAGAGATCTACGCGCAAGCGTTGCAGGCCAACGGTTTCGACGTCGGACGACGAATGGGCATCGGCAGTCGTGAGACGTACATCCCGGCGCTCAAAGACCATTCCATCGATTTGGTACCGGAATACGTCGGCAACCTGCTGCGGTACTTCGCCCCCAACTCGACCGCGACCATGCTCGACGCCGTCGAATTGGAGCTCTACCAGAAATTGCCGGGTGACCTGTCGCTTCTGACGCCGTCACCGGCCTCCGACACCGACACGGTCAGCGTCACCAGCGGAACCGCCGCCCAGTGGAACCTTAAAACCATCGCCGACCTGGCCGCACACTCGCCGGAAGTGAAATTCGGGGCGCCGTCGGCGTTCGAGAACCGCCCATCCGGCTTACCCGGACTGCGGCAGAAATACTCGCTCAACATCAGTCCCGGCAACTTCATCGTCATCGACGACGGTGGCGGCGCGGTGACGGTGCGCGCGTTGGTCGGCGGAAAGGTCACCGCGGCCAACATCTTCACCACCTCACCGGCGATTCCGCAAAATCATCTGGTGACGCTGGAGGACCCCGAACACAACTTCGTGGCCGGCAATATTGTGCCGCTGGTGAATTCGCAGAAGAAGTCCGATCACCTGAAGGTGGTCCTGGATGCGGTCTCGGCGAAAATGACCACTGACGGCCTGGCCGGGCTCAACGCGGCTGTG
Source organism: Mycobacterium sp. IDUB_19 (assembly GCF_055419445.1). Taxonomy (NCBI): domain Bacteria; kingdom Bacillati; phylum Actinomycetota; class Actinomycetes; order Mycobacteriales; family Mycobacteriaceae; genus Mycobacterium; species Mycobacterium sp. IDUB_19. Next base: position 16,644 of record NZ_JBVAXR010000043.1, read on the forward strand.
GCGGGCAACTCCGGCCTCGATCCCGACCAGGCTGCTCGAAACTGGGTGCGGGACAACGGCTTCAACCATCCGCTTACACAATGACGGCCGGCCGGGGTGTGGCGCGTTGATAATCTTCGACAATGTCAGCAAGGCATTCGCCGACGGGACCACCGCCGTCGATCGGCTGAACCTGGTGGTCCCCAACAGCAAGCTGACGGTCTTCGTCGGTTCCTCCGGGAGCGGCAAAACCACAGCGCTGCGGATGATCAACCGGATGATCGAGCCGACCTCGGGCACCATCACCGTCGACGGGGCGGACGTGTCGGCGGTCGACCCGGTGAAGCTGCGGCTCGGAATCGGCTACGTGATTCAGCATGCCGGGCTGATGCCGCATCAACGGGTCATCGACAACGTCGCGACGGTACCGGTGTTGCGGGGACAGTCCCGGCGGGCCGCCCGCAAAGCGGCCTACGAGGTACTCGAACGCGTTGGGCTGGACGCCAAGCTGGCCAACCGTTACCCGGCGCAGCTCTCCGGCGGCGAACAACAGCGCGTCGGTGTGGCACGCGCACTGGCCGCCGATCCTCCAATCCTGTTGATGGACGAGCCATTCTCGGCCGTCGACCCCGTGGTTCGCCTCGAGCTGCAGAACGAAATACTGCGCCTGCAAAGCGAATTGCACAAAACTATCGTCTTCGTCACGCACGACATCGACGAGGCGCTCAAGCTCGCCGACCAAGTCGCGATCTTCGGACGAGGCGGCGTGCTGCAGCAGTACGACGAACCCAGCGAACTACTTTCGCGGCCGGCCAACGATTTCGTGTCCAGATTCATCGGTCTTGGCCGTGGCTACCGGTGGTTGCAGCTGATCGACGCGAACGGCCTGCCGCTGCACACCGTCGACACCATCCCCGCCAGTGGGCTGACCGATCGGTCGCTGACCGATTGGGTGGTCGTGGTCGACGAGCACGGCCTACCACTGGGCTGGATCGACGGTGACGGCCTGCGGCGGCACAGCGGTGGTGCGTCGTTGGCCGACAGCATGAGCGGCGTCGGTGCATTGTTCCGGCCCGGCGGCAATCTGAGCCACGCGCTGGACGCGGCACTGTCGTCGCCGTCGACTGTGGGAATCGCCGTCGATGGCGACGGCAAGGTCATCGGCGGGGTACTGGCCGCCGACGTGCTGGCCGCGGTCGAATCCCAGCGGCGGAGGTGACCATGCACTATCTGCTCACCCACCTGGGCGATGCCTGGACTCTGACCGTGATCCACCTGCGGTTGTCGTTGGTGCCGGTGCTGATTGGGCTGCTGATCGCGGTGCCGCTGGGAGTGCTGGTGCAGCGCCAACCGATTGCGCGCCGGCTGACGACGGCGACCGCCAGTGTGGTGTTCACCGTCCCGTCGCTGGCGCTGTTCGTGGCCCTGCCGGTGATCATCGGAACCCGTATCCTCGACGAGGCCAACGTCCTGGTCGCGCTGACCGCCTACACCACCGCGCTGATGGTGCGCGCGGTACTGGAGGCGCTGGACGCGGTGCCGGCTCAGGTCAGTGACGCCGCCACCGCGGTCGGCTACTCGGCCGTCAAGCGAATTCTGAAAGTTGAACTGCCGCTGTCGATTCCGGTGATGGTCGCGGGGTTGCGGGTGGTTGTGGTGACCAATATCGCCATGGTATCGGTGGGGTCGGTGATCGGGATCGGCGGCCTGGGGACCTGGTTCACCGAGGGGTATCAGACCGACAAGAGCGATCAAATCCTGGCCGGCATCATCGCGCTGTTCGTGTTGGCGGTCGTCATCGACGTGTTGATCGTGCTGGCCGGCCGGGTCGCCACGCCGTGGTCGCACGCGGGTGCCACCGCGCGCCGGCGATCGGTGGTGGCCCCGGTGGTCGGTGGTGCGCGATGAACTTCATCGCGCAGGCGGTCTCCTACCTGCTCACCGTCGACAACTGGACCGGACCGGTCGGTCTGGCGGCACGCATCTTGGAGCACCTGGAGTACACCGCGGTCGCGGTGGGCGCCTCAGCGCTGATCGCGATCCCGGTCGGGATGATCATCGGCCACACCGGCCGCGGCACGCTGCTCGTCGTCGGCGCGGTCAACGGGCTGCGCTCACTACCGACCCTCGGGGTGCTGCTGCTGGGCGTGCTGCTGTTCGGGCTGGGACTCGGGCCGCCGCTGGTTGCCCTGATGCTGCTCGGTGTGCCGTCGCTGCTGGCCGGCACTTACGCGGGCATCGCCAATGTCGACCCGGTGGCGGTCGACGCCGCCCGCGCGATGGGCATGACGGAGGCCCAAGTGCTGCTGCGCGTCGAGGTGCCCAACGCGATGCCGTTGATTCTCGGCGGGCTGCGCAACGCGACGCTGCAGGTGGTCGCCACCGCGACGGTGGCCGCGTATGCCAGCCTCGGCGGGCTGGGCCGCTACCTGATCGACGGGATCAAAGAGCGTGAATTCCAGCTCGCTCTGGTCGGCGCGCTGATGGTGGCCGCGCTGGCGCTGATCCTCGACGGTCTGCTGGCGATGGCGGTCTGGGCTTCGGTGCCGGGCACCGGAAGGTTGCGCAGACCTCACCGGCGCGACAATGTGACGGTGACCGCACTTGCCGACCAGCCTGCCGCGGCCGGTGGGCAAGTCTTACGGTAGGGAGTGTGAACCGCCCCTCTGATCCGACCCAGCGCGTCTGGAACGCGATGCTTACCTGGCGCGCGCCGGACATCTCCCGGATGGAATCGGTGCGAGTACAGGTGTCCGGCAAGCGAATTAAGGCTGCGGGCCGCATCGTGGCCGCGGCTACCGAGACAAACCCGGCATTCGGCGCCTTCTACGAAGTGCAGACCGACGAGAGCGGAGCGACCAAGAGGTTCGGTCTGACGATCACCCTCGCCGAGCGGGAGCGGCAGCTCGCCATCGCCCGCGACGAGGAAAACATGTGGATGATCACCGACCACCAGGGCGAGCGACGCGAGGGTTACAACGGCGCACTCGACGTCGACGTGGTGTTCAGCCCGTTCTTCAACGCGCTGCCGATCCGCCGTCTGGGGCTACACGAGCGGGCCGAAACCATCACGTTGCCGGTGGTCTACGTCAACGTGCCCGAGATGACCGTCACCGCGGCCACGGTGAGCTACACCGGGCAGGGTGGCCCCGACGGCATCAAGCTGCGTTCACCCGTTGCCGACACCACCGTGAGCGTCGACGACGAAGGGTTCATCGTGGACTATCCCGGATTGGCAGAGCGGATCTGATCACCTGGCCCGCCCGGCCGGCGGCGGCCAGTTCGTTGCGCCAGTTCGGCGCGCCGATCACGACGGCGAAGATGTCGGAGCGCGGGAAGTTGTCGTAACGCGTTCGCGCGGCGTGACCCGCCTCGACGAGCTCGGCCACCGAGTTGTCCCAGTCCAGCGAGTCGCGGGCGCGACTCAGCAGGTCGGTGATGCGGTCGACTGCCTGCAGCAGATGAACCGAGTTGCTTTCGCACATCGCGCGCACCAGCTCCGGGGCGCTGCCGGCCACCCGGGTGGCGTCGCGGAACGAGCCGGCGGCCAGCGCAAAGGCCAGCGGGATCTCGGCGGCCGTCACCGCGAGCGCCTCGGCGAGCAGGTGCGGCAGATGCGAGATGGCGGCCGCCGCGGCGTCGTGCTCGTCGGATTTGGCCGGCACCACCAGCGCGCCGCAATCCAGCGCCAACGTCATCACCATCCACCACACCACCGGGTCCACATGGTCGTCGACGCTGATCACCCATGGAGCCGCCGTGAACAATCCGGCATGCCCGGCCGCCCAACCCGAGCTTTCGGTGCCGGTCATCGGGTGACCGCCGACAAAGCGGTCCCGCAGACCGGCCGCGACGACCTCGTCGAGCACCGCCGTTTTGACGCTGGTGACGTCGGTGAGCGGGCACTTCGGGGCCAATTCGCTGACGTGGGCGAGCATCGTCGGCAGGGCCGGCATCGGGACGGCCAGCACGATCAACGCGCCGGTGTCGGCGGCGCGGGTCAGCGCGTCATTGAGCTCGGTCGTGGCGTCAAAGCCGTCGGCGAGCGCTCCGTGCGCACCCTCCACCGAGCGGTTGTAGCCGAACACGTCACGGCCGGCAGCCGCGGCCGCCCGCATTATCGATCCGCCGATAAGTCCCAACCCGAGCACGCACACCGGCGTCCTGGTCGCAGTCTCAGCCACAGTCCAAGGTTGGCACAGTTGGGCGGATGACGGTGTGTCCAGGTCCCCTCGCTGGTGTGCGCCTTCTGGTCAAGCGGCCTGGTCAGCGACTAGCGTAGGCGCCCATGGGACGAGAGCGGGCCGCAACGCAAGGCCCGTCCGTGGACACACCGGACGGCTTTGGCGTCGCCGTCGTTCGCGAAGAGGGCCAATGGAGTTGCTCTGTGATGGCCCCCAAATCGCTGACGAGCCTGGCTGCCGCCGAGACAGAATTGCGTGAACTGCGTAGTGCGGGAGCGGTCTTTGGGCTCCTCGACATCGACGACGAATTCTTCGTCATCGTGCGTCCCGCACCGTCGGGAACCCGGCTACTGCTCTCGGATGCGACGGCGGCACTGGACTACGACATCGCCGCCGAAGTTCTGGACAACCTGGACGCCGACATCGATCCCGAGGACCTGGAGGAAGCGGATCCGTTCGAAGAAGGCGACCTCGGGTTGCTATCCGACATCGGGCTGCCCGAGGCGGTGCTGGGCGTCATCCTCGATGAGTCCGACCTCTACGCCGACGAGCAATTGGGCCGCATCGCCCGCGAGATGGGCTTCGCCGACCAGCTGTCGGCGGTGATCGACCGCCTCGGTCGGTGAGGACCGACGAAGATCTGATCCGGGCCGCGCTGGAGGCCGCCGCGACGGCGGGCCCCCGCGATGTGCCGATCGGCGCGGTGATCGTCGCCGCCGACGGAACCGAACTTGCGCGGGCGGCGAATGCCCGTGAGGCTCTTGGTGATCCGACCGCGCACGCGGAGGTCGTGGCGATGCGCGCGGCGGCCACGGTGCTCGGCGACGGGTGGCGGCTGGAGGGAGCCACGCTGGCCGTCACCGTCGAACCCTGCACGATGTGCGCGGGCGCCCTGGTCCTGGCGCGCGTCGCGCGGCTGGTGTTCGGTGCGTGGGAACCCAAGACCGGAGCCGTCGGATCACTGTGGGACGTGGTCCGCGACCGCCGGCTCAATCACCGACCGGAGGTGCGCGGCGGTGTGCTCGCGCAGGAGTGTGCCGCGCCGCTGGAGGAGTTCTTCGCCCGCCAGCGATTGGGGTGAGCGGCGACTGTTTGGGTAAGCTGCTCGGCGGTGGCGTGTCCGAGCGGCCTAAGGAGCACGCCTCGAAAGCGTGTGACGGCTAAAACCGTCCGAGGGTTCAAATCCCTCCGCCACCGCCACAACTACCCGCGAGAATCGCAGGTGGTTGTGAACTTTTGCGCAACAAGGGGGGCCCTAAGAAATGGTCGGACTCTCGTCCGTAGTCGATCATTCTCAACGCCGGCCAACCGCGCGGAGTATCGATCTCAGGCCCTCTGACGCCCGGGCGGCTGCGGCTAATGTCCAGGATCGACGAGAACCTGCTCGGCGATGCGGACGCAGTCCGCGAGGCTTGAGTCAGCGTGTAGTGCCACTTGGCCGAGGATGTCGCGGACCTCGTCTGCGGTGACGCCATTGGCTAGGCCTTTATTGATCTCGAGACGCAGATCATCGGTTCGCAGGAGAGCCGCGGCGGCGGCGATGTTCAACATGCTGCGATCTTTTGCCGACAAACCGGTGGCGTGTTGCGGCTGCGGATCATCGCCTTGCATGCGACCTTCTAAATCTAAAGTGGTGAAGCTCAACGTGTTTCACTGGTCTTGAAACTCGCTTTCGTCGTGCGCTGACCCCCGGCTTGTCCGCTCTGCGCTTCGTATCCGCTCGTCAGGCGGAACACCGCGCGGTCAAGGATCGGAAGGATGCCGGTGACGGCGATCTCGCCCGCGGTGAAGCGGCCCAAGAGCCCGTACACCAGGGTGGAAATGATGGTGTCGAGGTCGGCGATGAAACTGTCTTCGACGTCGCCGAGCACTTCGAAGAATGCGGGCACAGCCATATCCAGGCCGTGGCGAACGAGTTGTTGCCCGCTCGGTGCTGCCCGGGCGCGGAAGTAGGCCGTGAGCATGTCCGGGTGCTCCTCCCAAGGGAGAAATATGGTGCGCAACGCGCGCATAAGGCCGGTGTAGAGCGATTCGTTGGGCTCACGGGACTGGCCTGAAAGCTTTGCGAATCGATGCTCGTCCATCCACATCTGCACGGCTGCGGCGATCAGCTCATCACGATTTGAGTAGTGCTTGTAGATGGTGGTCAATGACGTCTGCGAGCCACGGGCGACTTCGCGCAACTGGACGGCGTCATAACCCTTCGTTTCGAGGATCTGCACGACCGCGTCCAGGATTCGGGCGTCGGGCCGCCTTGCATTTCGATGTGCGCCATCTGAGCGGGTCACGAGCGGGTCACTGTCCACAACACCTTGCCGTCTAGGAGTAACGCAGTTACTCTACTCGGGATAACACGGTTACTGTTAGCGCACAGGTCGCCGTGCAGGCGCAATGAAGCGAGGACTGATGGGCCGTCTGGACGGTAAGGTCGCATTCATTACAGGGGTGGCACGTGGCCAGGGCCGCAGCCACGCGATTCGCTTGGCGCGCGAGGGGGCCGGCATCATCGGCGTGGACATCTGTGCAGATATCCCCGCCAACCACTACCCGATGGCCAGTCGAGCCGAACTCGACGAGACGGTCGATCTCGTCGAGGCCGAGGGCGGCAAAATGCTGGGATCGATCGCGGACGTGCGCGACTTCGCTCAAATCAAAACGGCGGTGGACGTTGGTGTCGAGCACTTCGGGCGGCTCGACATCGTGCTGGCCAACGCGGGAATCGCCCCAGTGGCCTTCCGCGAGCTCAGCATCGAAGAAGAGCTAGCGCAGTGGAAAGCTGCCGTTGGGGTCAACCTTGACGGCGCATATCACGCCGCGCAGGCGGCGATCCCGTATCTGCTGTCTGGCAACCGCGGCGGAGTCATCATCTTCACTAGTTCCACGGCAGGACTGAAAGGTTTTGGGGGCCTGCAAGGCGGTGGGTTGGGCTATTCGGCATCCAAGCACGGCATCGTCGGGCTGATGCGCACGCTGGCGAACGCCTTGGCGCCGGCCAACATTCGCGTTAACACGGTGCACCCAACTGCGGTCAACACCATGATGGCCGTGAACCCTGCGATGACGGAGTTCTTGGAGAACTACCCCGGCTCGGGTGAACATCTGCAAAACCCGCTGCCCGTCGACATGCTCGAGCCGGCGGATATCAGCGCGGCTATCGCTTACCTGGTGTCCGACGAGGCCAAATATGTGACCGGTGTGACCTTCCCGGTCGACGCCGGCTTTTGCAACAAGCTATGAGGACCAACACGATTCGTGGCGACGCTCGCTTGAACGGACGGGTTGCGGGCAAACGTGTATTGGTGACCGGGGCTGCGCGCGGAATGGGCCGCAGTCATGCGGTGCGATTGGCAGAGGAGGGCGCCGACCTCATCCTCGTCGACATCTGCGCGTCGCTGCCAGAGTTGGAGTACCCGCTGGCCTCGCGTGAAGACCTCGACGAGACCGCCCGCCTGGTCGAAAAACACGATCGCCGCACCATCACCCGGGTCGTCGATATCCGCGACGCTGACGCGCTGGCGGCGGCGGTCGCAGACGGTGTGAAAGAGCTGGGCGGGTTGGATGCGGCGGTGGCCAATGCCGGTGTGCTGACCGTCGGGACGTGGGACTCAACGACATCCGAACAGTGGCGCACGGTGCTCGACGTCAACCTCATCGGCACCTGGAACACGTGTGCGGCGGCGCTGCCGCATCTGGTCGACCGGGGCGGCAGCTTGATTCTCATCAGCTCCTCCGCCGGCATTAAGGGCACCCCTTTGCACCTGCCCTACACGGCCTCCAAGCATGGGGTTGTCGGCCTGAGCAAGGCGCTAGCCAATGAGCTTGCGGCGCAGAGTATTCGGGTGAATACCGTCCATCCCACCGGGGTCGAGACGGGTATGCGTCCGGAGTCGATGCAGGAAATACTGGCCGGGACTCGTTCGGACTTGATCCCGATCTTCTTGAACGCCTTGCCCGCCATGATGGCCGAGCCGATCGATATCAGCAACGCAGTGCTGTTCCTAGTGTCCGATGAGTCAAGATTTGTGACCGGACTTGAGTTCAAGGTTGACGCCGGCGTCACCCTGCGGTGAACGCCTGCATCTCGAGCAGAAGGCCAGACGATGACGGCAGTCAAGACCGAACGTTCCGAACGCGGTAGGCGCGTATTCACAGAGGTGATGACCTTCGATCCGCCCGAGGATCGAAGCCCCACGACCACGAGCGCTCTGATCGACTTCATCTTTGGCGAGATCTGGTCTCGCCCTGTTCTGAGTAGACGAGATCGGCGCTTCGTCACACTCGCCTGCGTGGCCGCCGCTGACGCCGAACAGCCGCTGCGCGAGCATGTCTATGCAGCCCTCAACAGCGGTGACGTGTCGATCACTGAAATCCGGGAAACCGTATTACATTTCGCGGTTTACGGCGGGTGGCCGAAGGCATCGCTGTTCAACATGATCGTCGACGAACAATGGGATCGCATCCACCGCGAGCGCGGCGAGGCGGCACCGGAGCCTGAACCGCTGCTGCCGCTGGTCACACCCAGCGACCCGGAGCGCCGGTTGTTGTCCGGAGAGCAGTCGTTCAGGGACGTCAACTGCATGCCTTACGTACCGATCCGGGACAACCCGTATTCCGGGGCTGGCATTTTGAACTTCGTGTTCGGCGAGATGTGGCTGCGCCCCGGGCTCGGAATGAAAGAGCGGCGGCTAATTACCGTCGCGTGTGTGGCGATTCAGGATGCACACATCCCGATCCTGAGCCATGTCTATGCCGCACTCAAGTGTCGCGATGTATCTTTCGACGAAATAGACGAACTGGCACTACATTTCGCGGCCTACTACGGATGGCCAAAAGCCTCCCACCTCAGCGATGTGATCACCGAGCAGAAGCAGCGGGTCCTCCATGAGTGGGCGGCGGAAGCCCAGGAAGCCCCATGATCGCCATCGGGACCGTGCCGCCCGCCGCACCCGGTGGGCCGGTCGGTCTCCTGGTGGGCGGTGACCGGATCACCACATCATCTGGCGCAACTCACAGCCATATCTATCCCGCTACCGGCGAGCCGAATACCACGATCGTGCTCGCCGGGCCGGCCGAGATCGACGATGCCATCTCGTCGGCGCGCGATGCTCAACGGGAATGGGTCGGGCTCACCGTGGACCGCCGCCGGGATCTGCTCATCGACCTGGCCGATGCTGTGCAGGAGAAATTCACCGAGCTCAGCGAGCTCAACGTCCACGACTACGGGGTTCCGGTCTCTATGGCCGGGACTTCGGTGCTCTTGGAGCGGTTCCTGCGTTACTTCGCCGGATACGCTGACAAACCCCACGGGTCGAACACACCGGTCACGGGGTCGTTCGATGTCAATCTCGTCGAGCGTGAACCCTACGGTGTCGTCGGCGTCATCGCTCCCTGGAACGGTGCCCTGGTTGTCGCGGGCGCGTGCGTGGCCCCGGCGTTGGCGGCGGGAAACGCGGTGATCTTCAAGCCATCCGAGCTGGCGCCGCTGGCCTCCTTGCGGTTTGGCGAATTGTGCGTCGAAGCTGGCCTGCCACCAGGACTTGTCAATGTCGTACCCGCCCAGGCTGACGGCGGGCAGGCGCTCGCGGAGCATCCCGGCATCGGCAAGCTCCATTTCACCGGTGGTGGTGCTACGGCGCGCAAGGTCCTGCAATCGGCCGCGATCAACCTCACCCCGGTTGTTGCTGAACTCGGGGGAAAGTCAGCCAACATCGTCTTCGCGGACGCCGACCTGGACACCGCCGCAATGATCTCCGCGCACCAAGGCCCGCTGATGCAGTCGGGTCAAAGCTGTGCTTGTGCAAGCCGTTTGCTGTTGCACGAGTCGATCTACGACGCCTTCGTGGAGAAATTCCTGGCTACCGTCAACGCCGCGACAATCGGCGACCCGTTCGATCCCTCGGTGACGTTCGGACCCGTCGTCAGTCAGGCCGCCGTCGGCCGGATACTGCAGGCAATCGACAACGCCGTCAGCACCCGCGCCGGTGAGCTTCTCATTGGCGGGCATCGCATCGGGGGCGAACTTGCCTGCGGCTACTACATCGAACCAACCGTTCTCGGAGACGTGGAGAACTCGTCGGAACTCGCGCAAACCGAAACGTTTGGACCGGTGGTGTCTCTTATCAGGTTCAGCGATGACACCGAAGCGGTGCGGATCGCCAACGACACTCCCTACGGTCTGAACGCTTTCATACACACCCGCGACCTCAATCGCGCCCACCGCGTCGCCCGTCAACTAGAAGCCGGCTCGGTGTGGGTCAACAAGTTCAGCGACATCGAACCCCAAGGGCCCTACGGCGGCTACAAGCAAAGTGGGTTCGGGCGCACCGGCGGCATCGATGGACTGCGCGAATTTCAACGGACCAAAAACATCCGCATCGGTATGTGATGGGCGTGACCACCGGTATCGAACGCACAACCGTTATGGGCCAAAGGGAAATCGCGTGAGGGTCGGATTCATCGGGCTAGGCAGTCAGGGTGGCCCGATGGCGCGCCGGATCATCGAGGATGGCTATCAGACGACGCTGTGGGCGCGCAGACCCGAAACCCTTGCTTTGTTTGCTGACACCGCGGCTCACGTCGCCGAGTCCCCGGCTGAACTCGCGGCCGAGAGCGATCTGGTCTGCTTGTGCGTGGTTGGTGATGCCGATGTCGGCGGACTCGCTGATGGACAGGACGGGCTGCTGGCGGGCCTGAAACCGGGCGGCGTCATCGCGGTGCACAGCACGGTGCACCCCAACACCTGCCGAGAATTGGCCAAAAAGGCTGGCGTCCAGGGTATCTCGGTGGTCGATGCGCCGGTCAGTGGTGGCGGTGGTGCGGCGTCCAAAGGGTGTCTCCTGGTGATGGTGGGTGGGGACGCCGCCGTCGTCGAGCGCTGCCGACCGGTCTTTCAAACCTATGCCGACCCAGTCGTGCACCTTGGCGAATTGGGGTCCGGGCAGGTCGCGAAGCTACTGAACAATCTGATGTTCACCGCCAACTTGGGAACGGCGGCCACCGCCCTTTCACTCGCGAAGGCCCTCGGCGTATCGCCGGACCGTCTGACCGATGTCGTCGCCTCCAGTAGCGGAAATAGCTTCGCGCTCAACGCAATTAGGGGTGCCGGCGGTTTGGGCCAGCTTGGCGGATACGCGGGAACGCTATTGCAGAAAGACGCGCGACTGATTGTCGATCTCACCGACTCAGCGTCGGCACACGCGGGTGCAGTGCTCGACGCGGCCGACGCCGCGCTGGCCCTCATGGGATACCCGCGCTGAGAGCCATCGCCGGTGCGGCTCCGGTCTTCTCGTGGAGGCGACGGTTCACCCGCACCGTGCGAGAGCCGGGCCGTCCATCTCAGAGTTGGGCGTACACCGTCTTGGTTTGCATAAAGCTCTCGATACCTTCGCGGCCCCATTCGTAGCCCCAACCGGACTGCTTGTGTCCACCGAACGGCATCGAATGGTCGAACACCATCTGGCAATTGAGGGTTATGGTGCCGGCCTGCAGGCGCTGGGCCAATCGGTGCGCCCGGCTGATGTCTTTGGTCCACGCGGTGGCGGCCAGACCGTAGTCGGAGTTGTTGGCCAGCGCTACGACTTCGTCGTCATCGTCGAAAGGCAGGACAGCGACCACGGGACCGAAAATCTCCTGCTGATAAAGCCTCATAGCGGGGTCGACGTCGGTGAGCACGGTCGGGTGAACGAAGTAGCCGCTACGGTCGAGCCGGTTACCGCCGGTCACGACTTCCACCCCATCGCGCTTGCCCTCGTCGATGAAGCCCATCACCCGGCTGAGCTGCCTTTCGCTGATAATGGGACCGATGAGCGCGTTGTCGTCAGCGGGGCCGCCCAGCTTGACCGAGTTCGCCAGGTTCGCCACGCCTTCGACGACCCGCTCATAGATACTCTGCTGGGCGAAGATGCGTGATCCGCTGATGCAGCCCTGACCCGAGTGGATGAAGATGCCCATTGCGGCCATCATGATCGCGGTATCGACGTCAGCGTCGTCGTAGATCAGCACCGGTGATTTCCCGCCGAGTTCGAGCATGACTCTTTTCAGGTTGCCACCGGCGGCCCGCACGATCTGTTTGCCGACCTCGGTCGAACCGGTGAAGGCGACCTTCTCGACACCGGGGTGAGCGGTGATCGCCGCGCCAGCCGTGTGCCCGTATCCGGTCACCAGATTGACTACGCCGTCGGGAATCCCGGCTTCAGCAAGGATTTTTTCCAGCAGCAGCGCCGAGAGGGGGGTTTCCTCGGCGGGTTTGACTACACAACTGCAGCCGGCAGCGAGCGCAGGCGCGAGCTTGGTACAAGCGTTGAACACCGGCCCATTCCACGGGAATATCAGCCCGACCACACCGTAAGGCTCTTTGAGGGTGTAGGCGTGCATCGTCGAATGCACGCCGCTGATGCCGCCGGTCTGTTGCACGTCGTGGGCGATGCCGTTGACCTTCGTGCACCACCCCGCGTAATAGCGAAACGTTTCAGCGCTGGTCGACATGATCATCGACGCCTGCTTGTAGGGCATACCGGTATTCAGTGAGTCCAGCTGGGCGAGTTCGTCGGCGAGCTGATCGATCAAGTCGGCTACACGCCACAGGACTTTCGCCCGCTCGTTTCCGGGCAGCCCGCGCCAGGTGCCCGCATCGACGCTGGCCCGGGCCTTGGCGACGGCCTGGTCGACCGCTGACGCGCCGCCGTCTCTGAATTCGGTTATCTGCTCTTCGGTCGCAGGATTGATGATCGGAATCACCTCGCCGGTCCCAGGCCGGTGACGGATCTCGTCCAGGATGGACTGCACGGTCATGGCAAAGCCTCTCGGTCAAAATCTCTGGCTACTCTGACGGCGGTCAGTCCGCCGCGGTGAATTCGATGTGCAACTCGGTAAGCCCACGCAGCAAAAAGGTCGGCGCGTAGCGGTACTGGCGGTTGGAGGTTGGCCCGTGCTTGGCGGCACTGATCACGATGTCGCGGGTTCGGTCAAGCAGGCGATTGATGGTGATCTGTCCTTCCACCCGCGCAAGTGGGGCACCCGCGCAGGTGTGGATACCGCGGCCGAACGCGATGTGCTCGCGCACGTTCTTTCGATCGATCCGAAACTCATTGGGATTGTCAAACTTTCGCGGATCGCGGTTGGCCGCGCCCAGGCACAGCATGAGCACCGTGCCGGCCGGGATATGCACCCCGCCCAGCGCGGTGGTCTTGCGCGCCAGCCGGAAGTCGACCTTGGTCGGACTCTGCATTCGCAGTGCCTCTTCGATGAACGAGCCGACAAGCTCTCGGTCAGCCCGTAGACGCTCTTGTAGCTCGGGCTGATCACCGAGGATCTGCACCGCCGAACTCAGCAGCTTGGTCACGGTCTCCTGTCCAGCTGCGAACAAGAAGGTGGCCGGGCGGACCACCTCCAACAGCGGTGGGGTCGAGCCATCGGGGTAGGTCGCGGTGGCCAGGCCGGTGAGCACGTCGTCGCGAGGCTGTTGGCGCCGCTCGGCGATGTAGCCGCTGAAGAGATCGTCGAGATATTGCAACGGGTTGCTGCCCACGGGCTCGTGATCGAGGGCGCCCACCCGGGCGCCGGGTGCATTACCCGCGCCGAGATTGCGACGGATCTCGGCGCGGTCCTCGTGCGGAACCCCGAGTAGATCGGCAATCGCCAATGTCGCAAAAGGCTTTCCGTACTCGCTCAGGAACTCGCAGCGGCCGTTGGCGATGAACTCGTCGAACTGGCGGTCCGCTAGGTACCAGATGTAGTCCTTGTTTTCCTGCAGCCGCCGCGGTGTCAGCAGCCGCCCCAACAGCGAACGGGCCTTCTCGTGTTCGGGCGGGTCCATGACCACCATGTGCTCAAAGATCGGGAACTGGTGGCGGTGGGCTTCGATCTGGTCGCTGATGTCATCGCCTTCGGGGGTAAACGGCAGCGGCGGGAATGGGCCGCCGATCGCGTTGACCGCCGAGAACGATTCGACATCCTTGAACGCGGCCTGGACTTCCTGGTAGCCGGTCACGGCCACCACCCCGTGGTGTGGCTCCCGGAACACCGGACCCTGGCCGCGCAGATAATCCCAGTATTCATAGGGTTCTTGCGCGATCTCGGCATCGGTGAAGTAGTCGACGTCAGCGACATCGGTCATTAGTCCAGATCCTTTCCGGCGCCGAAGAAACCAGGCCGATAAGCGGGGCACATCATGCCGGCGTTTCTTCCCGGGCCACACTGATGGCCTGACGCGGACAGGCGGCCACGGCGGCTTCCACTCTGGGGCGCAATGACTCATCCGGCGTCTCATCGCAGGTCGCGATGTCATCATCGAGATCGAAGACTTCGGGGGCGATCTCGATGCACAGGGCGTGCGCCTCACACAGACCGGGATCGACCCGCACGCGCAGAAGTGCGGTCATCGTCGCCGACCTATGCCGTCGGCGCTCTTCGGTGCGGTCGGCATGGACCCTCCATCCCGTATTGCTCTATTTCGCGGCTTCAAAACTGATCGATCGAACAAATTGCTAGAATGCGGTATGCCTACCACGTCCCGCGCGGCCCGGTCAAGCAACCGGGAGCCGACCAACACAGGGCCGACTCCGCGCAGCAAGAGGAACGGTGATGCAGGGGCCCGCGGCAAGCTGATCGAGGCGACCGCCCGGATCATGCGCGAAGAAGGCTATGCCGCGGCCACGTCACGGCGGGTGGCCGCCGAGGCAGGCGTCAAGCAGGCCCTGGTTTACTACTACTTTCCGACGATGGACGACCTGTTCCGCGACGTGCTGCGCGCCGGCGCGGAGGCTGCGCTGGTGCGGATGCGAGCCTTACTCGCCGATGACGATCCCCTCCGGGCGCTCTGGCTGATGAACAGCGACCCAGCCTTGACGACTCTCAACGCCGAGTTCATGGCATTAGCCAACCACCGCAAGACAATTGGAGCCGAGCTCAAAGCGTATGCCGAACGTGTCCGCGACATCGAGACAGCGGCCGTCACGATGGTGCTGCGCGCCAATGGCATCGACCTCGAAGAGTATCCGCCCGTGGTGATCTCGATGCTGATTGCGCAAACCGCGCGCAGCCTGTGCAACGAGAATGCCGTCGGCGTCACCCAAGGCCACGACGAGTTGCGCGCATTCGTTGAACGCCAGATCGGCCTGCTGAAATCGGCTGCGCCCGCGTCGACATAGCCTTGCTGGCCCCAGTTTGCGGCGTCACAGCGCGGGAATGACTGTGTTCTGCGCACAGCAATGTTGGACTGCTATTACAGACGTCTGTTGACAACCGCACCGGAGCAATGTCACGCTTCCTGATCGATCGACCAAATAGTTTGGTTGTGAACAGTGTCAGGCCGGACCACTAGTGCAGCCGGCCTCTGGGAGCAGTGAGGTGCAATCATGGGCGGACGAGTCGAGGGCAAGGTCGCGTTTATCACCGGCGCGGCCCGCGGCCAGGGACGCAGTCATGCGGTGCGCCTAGCCCAAGAAGGTGCCGACATCATCGCGGTTGACATCTGCAAACCCATCAGCAGCAGCAGCCAGATCGCGCCATCGACACCCGATGACCTGGCCCAGACCGCGGACCTCATCAAGGGCCTCAACCGTCGTATCGTGACCGCAGAGGTCGACGTGCGCGACTACGATGCTCTCAAGACGGCAGTCAACAGCGGTGTCGAGCAGCTGGGCCGTTTGGACATCATTTGCGCCAATGCTGGAATCGGCAACGGCGGCCAGACCCTGGACAAGACCAGCGAAGACGACTGGCAAGACATGATCGACGTCAACCTCTCGGGAGTCTGGAAAACCGTCAAAGCCGGTGTTCCACAACTGATTTCCCAAGGGCAAGGTGGATCGATCATTCTGACCAGCTCGGTTGGCGGTCTCAAGGCCTACCCGCACACCGGTCACTACATCGCGGCCAAACACGGCGTCGTGGGCCTGATGCGCAGCTTTGCCGTCGAACTCGGCCGACATTTCATCCGCGTCAACTCCGTTCACCCCACCAACGTGAACACACCAATGTTCATGAACGACGGAACGATGAAACTGTTTCGGCCCGATCTGGAAAAACCCGGCCCAGATGACCTCAAGGTCGCCGCGCAGTTCATGCATGTTCTCCCGATCGGATGGGTCGAGCCGCTGGATATCAGTAACGCGGTGCTGTTCCTGGCATCCGATGAATCTCGTTACATCACAGGACTTCCTGTCACCATCGATGCGGGGAGCATGCTGAAGTAAGTCCCTGCCTCAGCTCGGCCGTGACCTCTGACCCGTGGTGCGGTTGGATCGCGCGACCGGGGATTACCGCACCCTTCCCGGCGCGTGATGCACCATGAGGAGTCATGGGCACGTCTGACAGCACAGCCGTATTCGACACCGCCGAGGGGACACTGGTCAGCGTCGGCTACGAGGGGAAGACCGTCGGCGATGTCGTTGGACAGAAACTCGAACAGGATGTGCGAGTCCTCGTCGACGTGCGACTCACACCGCTGAGCCGCAAGCCAGTGACTATCGAAGACGAAGCTGTCCGGCGCTCTCACCGCCGTGGGGATCAACTATGTGCATCAACACCCTCGAGCTGACGTTTAGTTCTCGGGGGAGGGCTGAAAATCCCAACCCGGATCGGCATTCCAGCCCGGATCCGGTTGGGAGTTCTGCGGAATCGGCGGGGGATTCCAGCCGGGATTCGATGGGTCGTCTGCGGCGAATCCGCCGCTTACCAGCCGCGCCGCCCCCGGTGCGGCAACGGTCGCTGCTTCACTGGGCCGCACGACGTCGAATAGCGCGAGTGTCGCAATCGTTGCGGCCCCGGCGAATATCAGTTGTATTGTCCGGATTTGTCGACGCCGACGGTCGGCTGATGTTGTTGCATGCCCGCGGTGGTCGATGGCTGTTGTCATTCTTCATCTTTGCGCCTCGCTACTAGCCGCAGGCTGGGCGATCGTTATCGATCACGTGTGAGGTTGCAGCGGCGAGAAGGCGCGGCATATGCGCCATCCACCGCCGGCTTTCTTGTCGATTCGAGGTATTTGTAACCCGCGATCCTATTTACTGTGACCCAACTCACTCGTGGCCCCCGCCGGCAGCGTGGTCCGTGGGCAAGTGAGTGTAGGAGGGGCACCAATGAAGTGGTTGGCGGCATGGTGGGGGCAGGCCGACCATTTCGATTGGCTGACAGGCTATTTGCAAGCCCACGGGCTGGGTGCAAACACTCGCAGGCTGTTGGCTGGGGTGGCCGCCTCGTTGGTGCTGGTGCCGGCCAATGTGTGGTTGAACCATGCCCTGGTGTATCGGCCTGTGGCGCTGGCGTATTCGGTCCTGGCTGCCGTGCTGGGGCTGGGCATGGCGATGCTCTGGTTGCGCGGGTGGCCCACTCGGCGTCAGTCCCTTTTCTTCATTCTGAGCGGCAGCGTGCTGATCGGCGTCGGCTGCTTGTGGCAACCCCAACCGCTTGTCGGATTGATGGCATGCTCGGCTCTGGCGGTTACCGGCGGCTACATCGCGTTCTTTCACACCGCCAAGTACATGGCGCTCAACTTTTGGCTGGCCAGCGTAATTGGGGCGTGGCAAGGGGTGCGTCTGGCCGTCGCGGGGCAAGCGATGCTGGCCTTTACCGGCTTTTTTCTGGTTCTGGAACTCAACGTGATCGTCCCGCTCGCCATCCAGATCGTCGTGCGCGCGCTCTGGCTTGATTTATTGAGCGCCAACCGCGACCCGCTGACCGGCCTGCTGAATCGGCGAGCCTGCTATCGGGCCATCGTCGGGCGGATGCTCGTCGGCTCCAACCAGATGTTTTTGGTGGTGGCCATGGTGGATTTGGACCGCTTCAAAAAGCTCAACGACACACACGGACATGCCGCCGGCGACAAGGCACTCGTCGCGGTAGCCGGCGCCTTGAACGCTGCCTGCGGCGCTACCGCCGTGGTCGGTCGCGTCGGCGGCGAGGAATTCTTGATCGCCGACATCGTCAGAGCCGAACACAAGCCCGGGTGGGGTCGGCAGCTCTGTGACGCCGTGGCCGCAACCAACGCCTCCGTCACCGCTAGCGTCGGAATCGCCACCCTGGCATTGCGCACCATCGTTACGGACCAGGCCGACCAAGCGTTTCGCCAGTTGGTTGCCCACGCCGACAACGCCATGTACGAAGCCAAACGGGATGGGGGAAATCAAATCCGCCACCACCCGGTCGTGGCCTGAGCCTGCTTGCCCCGGCCCGGATCAGCGGCGAAGTCGC
>NZ_JBVAXR010000044.1:0-34576 GCF_055419445.1 Mycobacterium sp. IDUB_19
GCAAGGCCTCCACCGAGCTCGCCGAAAAGCTGCGCACCGCCAAAAAGGTTTACGAAACCACCGACGAGCAGACGAGCAAGAACCTCAACAAACAGGTACTCGATCGCTGACCATCACCGGGTCGATTTCCTAACGGCGATTCGGATCCGACCCAACATCTCCTGAGCCGTCCCGCAATCCCGACTGGGATAGGTACCCGACAAATTCGTGCACCGACCCCGGTCGCAGCGCGTTTAGGCTTAACGAGCGATCAATACGCGCTGCTCACCTCAGCGCACAAAGGCACATCGTAAGGGCCCCACACATGTCGATATTTGCCCAGGCCGCAAGGATCGTCGCCAGCTTGGCCGGCATATCCCAGCAGTTCATCGGCCCCAACGGTCCTGAAATGAGGGGCGGCGAGTATCTGGCGGCGAGTACGACCAGCTTTGCCGGAGACGGGTTGACTCCATTCGCTACATTTGCGGGCAAGAAAGCTACGGGATCATTGCTTCAATCGTTCCATAAGCTGCCCAGCAATACGCGCATCCAATTCTTGAGTCGAGTGGGTGGCGGGAACCCGATTGCTGGCAAGTCCAAGCTCACAGCAGCGATGAAAGCTGCCAGCATCATCCTGTGGACGATCACCGTCGTCGAAGTTCTGGAGCTGACGACGGGGTTGGGGCCGCCAGACGAGGGGGATAGGCTCAAAGATGGTGCGCAACAATTCAATACACTTGCTGCGGAGCTGAAGTCGGCCCTTCCGGACGA
This sequence comes from Mycobacterium sp. IDUB_19, assembly GCF_055419445.1. Lineage (NCBI taxonomy): Bacteria > Bacillati > Actinomycetota > Actinomycetes > Mycobacteriales > Mycobacteriaceae > Mycobacterium > Mycobacterium sp. IDUB_19. Next base: position 751 of record NZ_JBVAXR010000044.1, read on the forward strand.
TAGCTGGCAGGGTTCGGGTTCGAAGGCCTATGCGGACCTGGACAACGCGCTTCAGAATCTTGCGCAGACGATGGCCGAACTAGACCTGCAGCTGGCGACCCTCGTCGAAAATCAGGCCGACTGGGTTACCCACATGCGCTTGGGCTTCGGGATCTTGAAGGATGTTCTTCTGGCGGCATTCGCCATCGAGATCGTTATGACGTTTCTGCCTCCCCCGGCCGGTCCGGTACCCGCGCGGGCATTTGCACTGACAGTCTCCGGGCTTGGGATTGCAGCTGCCACAGGCTTTCTCACCACCTTGTGCACGTTCTCGTGCGAGAACGCGAAAAAGGCGGACGCGTTGGCCAGCCAGTACTCGGCCGCGGCCGCGGGGACGGTTCAAGAGGGTTCGTTGGCCAAGGCCAAGGTGGCTACGGCGGGACAGTCCGCGGTGTCCAGCTTCGAAGCCATTTCCAACAGCATGTCCGCGACGCCGGCTGCCGCCCCGCCAGCCACCGCGGCGAGCGGTTCGAAGGACCAACGCGCGCCGCTTAGCGCTCGGATGAGTGCGAGTGAAACTCCGGCGGACGGCACCCCTGACGGACCGAAGACGCCGGATAGGACGACGCCGTCCACGCCGGGGGTCACCATGCCCACGCTGGCTCAGGTGTCTGCGATGTCGGGTCAAGCCTCGAAGCTGTCCGGGCAGCTGTCGCAGCACTCGCAACTTGTCAATCAGGCGATGGGACAGCTGCAGCAGCTGGTCCAATCGGCCCAGCAGCAGGGCCAGGGCGCGGCGGCACCTGCCGAAGAGACCGCCACCGAAGAGGCCGCCCTGGCGGGTGACGTCGAAGGCGCCGGAGCGGGCGCAGCCGGTGTGGAGCGTGCGCCCATCGACGTTGCGGCGGCCGAAGCCGCGCCGGCGCCCAGCTCGGCCGAGCGCGTCCTTTGATGCCGCTGGCGCACGAAAATCGTTACAAGACAAAGCCCTTCCAATCAATAGCCAATCTCGATCGCTGACCATCACCGGGTCGATTTCCCAACAGCGGTTCGGATCCGACCCAACATCTCCTGAGCCGTCTCGCGCAATCCCGCCTGGGACAGGTAGCGCGTAACCCGCGCCGCGCTGCGGCTTCGGGACCGTGCCGGCTGCCTCAAGCCCGTGCCTACCCGAGAAATTCGTGCACCAACCCCGGCCGCAGCGCGTTTAGGCTTAACGAGCCATCAATACGCGCTGCTCACCTCAGCGCTCCAAGGCACACGGTAAAGGCCCACACATGTCGATATTTGCACAAGCCACCAAGATCATCGGCACCTTGACCGGACTAGCCGGGCTAGGTCAACAAGGCGCCGGCTTAGGCCTAGGCCTAAGCGACATCACTGGCGGTGACCTCAGCACTGAATATATTGCTGGGAGTGCGACCAGTTCCTTCGGAGATTTCGGGGGCGTCGCCGCTCAGTTAGGCGGCAAGGCGGCGATTGGCCAGTACTTTGGTGTTAAGGGCCTCAGGACCCGGACACAAATAGAAAGGCTGACTGATTTATCCAGACGCACGCCTGACCCCAAAAAACTTAAAGACTTCCAAAAAGGGCTCAGTATCATTCTCTGGACTATCACCATAGTTGAAATCTTGGAGCTAACGACTGGCTTCGGGCCGCCAGACGCGGGCGGTGACCTCAAGGTCGGTTCGCAACAATTCAACACACTTGCCGCGCAGCTGAAGTCAGCTCTTCCGGACGAAACCTGGCAGGGTACGGCGTCGCAGGGCTACGCGGACCTGGACTCGGCCCTACAGACCATGGCAACGACGATGGCCGAGCTGGACAATAAGCTGGCGGCCCTGGTAGCAGATCAGGCCGAGTGGGTCGACCATATGCGGCTGGCATTTGGAATATTAAAAGATGTGCTTTTCGCGGCATTCGTGATCGAGATGGCCATGTTCTTTGGAGTGCCCCCGGCCGGCCCCGCCGCGGCGAAGATTTTCGCAGGTATTGTTTGCGCCCTTGGGATCAGTGCTGCCCTGAGCTTTCTTGGCGTCCTGCTCAACTACTCGATAACAAATGGGCAAAAAGCGGATGCTTTGGCCAGCCAATACACGGCGCTGGCCGCCGGGACGGTGCAGCAGGGTTCGTTGGCCAAGGCCAAGGTGGCGACGGCGGGGCAGTCCACGGTGTCGAGCTTTGAGGCCATTTCCAACAGCATGTCCGGGATGTCGGCGATGGCCGACGGGCCAACCGTCGCGTCGTTGGCCAGCGCTGCCAGCGGTTCGCAGGACCAACGGGCTCCGCTGAGCGCTCAGATGAGTGCGAGTGAAACTCCGGCGGACGGCACCCCTGACGCACCCAAGACGCCGGATAAGACGACGCCGTCCACGCCGGCGGCCGCCATGCCCACGCTGGCTCAGGTGAGTGCGATGTCGGGTCAAGCCTCCAAGCTGTCCGGCCAACTGTCGCAGCACTCGCAACTTGTCAGCCAGGCGATGGGACAGTTGCAGCAGCTGGTGCAATCGGCCCAGCAGGGGCAGGGCGCGGCGGCACCTGCCGAAGAGGCCGCCGCCGAAGAGGCCGCCCTGGCGGGTGACGTCGAAGGCGCCGGAGCGGGCGCGGGCGCAGCCGGTGTGGAGCGTGCACCCATCGACGTTGCGGCGGCCGAAGCCGCGCCGGCGCCCAGCTCGGCCGAGCGCGTCCTTTGATGCCGCTGGCGCACGAAAATCGTTACAAGACAAAGCCCTTCCAATCAATAGCCAAGAATTAGGGAGATCGACCATGGCAGATGTAGCTGTCACACCAGAACACCTAGACAACCTGGCAACCGCGCAAGACCAGGCGTCCACCCAAGCCGGGACCGCGGCCGCGGCGGCGTCCAATGTCGAAGTCGCGGTCTGGGTGAGCCACGGCGTGGTCAGCGGGGCCTCCAATGTTGCCTTCACCAAGGCTGCGGCCGCGCGCCAAAAAACGGGCGAAGCCATGAGCAAGGCCTCCACCGAGCTCGCCGAAAAGCTGCGCACCGCCAAAAAGGTTTACGAAACCACCGACGAGCAGACGAGCAAGAACCTCAACAAACAGGTACTCGATCGCTGACCATCACCGGTCGCCTCACCACCCGTGTCTCAGTAGGCCCGCGGCTGCCGTCCGCAGAGCCGAATAAGCAACTGTCACACCAAAATTGCGCGCGGCGACTGCGCTGAGCGATGCTAAACTGATACGGCACCTCAACCCCGGCACGGCACGCAATCGGTGAACGTAAGGACCCATGCAATGGCTGTACCCATCCTCGTCGACGCCGCGAGGCTCCTGGTAAACCTGGGCTCACTTGGTTCGGGGTTCACAGGACAAAACGGCTTCGAGGACCCCACCAAGTTCAGCGGCGAATACCTTGCGTCAAGTGTGACCAGTATGAGCGCAGACGGCTTGGCGGGAGGGGCTGCAATCGCCAAGTTGGGTGGCCTTGACGGGAAGACGCTCATTCGCTTCGAGGGGGGAAAGGCGAGGGTTCCATCGCCGCCTGGCAGTAAGCAAAGCCTCAAAACGGCGGGAAGTGTCATCCTGTGGGCTCTTACAGTCGTTGAGATCCTGGAGCTGACGACCGGGTTCGGACCGCCCGACGAGGGAGACGAGCTCAAAGCCGGTTCGCAACAATTCGGCACCGTTCACGAGCAGCTGAAGTCGGCCCTTCCGGACGACAGCTGGCAGGGTTCGGCGTCGGAGGCCTACGCCGGCCTGGACATAGCGCTGCAGAATCTCGCGCAGACGCTGGCCAAGCTGGACCTGGAGCTGGCGGACGTGGTGAAGGATCAGGCCGAATGGGTCACCCACATGCGCTTGGGCTTCGGAATATTGAAGGACACACTTTTCGCGGCCTACCTCATTGAGCTGATCATCAGGTTGGCGCCTCCCCCGCTTGGGCCAGCCATCTCGCAACCCTTCGCAATTACGGCTTCGGTGCTCGGAATCACTGCTGCGATAGGCTTTCTCACCACCTTGTGCACCTACTCGTTCGAAAACGCAAAAAAGGCAGACGCTTTGGCCAGCCAATACTCCCAGGCGGCCGCGGCGACGGTGCAAACCGGTTCGACAGCCAAGGCGAAGGTGGCTACTGCGGGACAGTCCACGGTTTCCAGCTTCGAGGCAATCTCGGCCAGCATGTCCGGGGCATCCGCCCTCTCCGCCTCGCCGGCGGTCACCCAGCCGGTCCACGAGGCCGAGGGTACGGGGGGTGAACGCGCTGCGCTCAGCGCTCAGACGAGCGCGAGCGAAACTCCCGGCGACGGTGCGCCCGAGACACCCCAAACACCTGACAAGACAGCGCCGTCGGCGCCGTCGGTCACCATGCCCACCCTGGCTCAGGTGGGAGCCATGTCTGGGCAAGCCTCGAAGCTCTCCGGTCAGTTGTCGCAGCACGCAAACCTGGCCAACCAGGCGATGGGACAGATACAGCAGCTCGCCCAAACGGGCCAGCAGGGCCAGGGGGCTGCGGCACCCGCCGAGCAGGCGGCCACCGAAGAGGCCTCGCTCGCTGGTGACGTCGAAGGCGCCGAGGCGGCCTCAGGAACACCCAGTGCCGAGCGTGCGCCCATCGATGGCGCAGCGTTCGGCCGCGAGGAGTCGCCGGCGCCCGACCGGGCCCAGCGCACGACTTAGTGCCGCTAGCGCGCCCAAAACCGTAGCAAGGCAAAGCAATTGCCCGTCGGAGTCCAGGACTTGCGGGCTATAGCAACATGTGGCCGATAGCGCTGAACCCCAACGCGCGCAACGCGGCTCATTCTGCTGACCAACACACCGCGCTGCGGAAACCGTTGCCCACTGCCGAAATTCGTGCACCGGCTCCGGTCTGAGCACTGTTAGCCTGAATGAGCGGTTAATACACGACTGCGATATTCAGCGCACACGACCATACGAAGTAGGGCCCACAAATGTCGGTATTCGTCGATGCGGCTCGGATCATCATGAATCTGGGCGGCCTAGGCTCCCAGTTCTGCGGCGTCGGCGGCGCCGAATACAGCGGTGAATACCTTGCGAGCAGTGCGAGCAGTATGGGCGCGGACGCGTTGACTCCCGTCGCCGCAGTCGGTTTCGCGAAGCGCGGCATATTGTTGCGCAAAACGCTAGGTCCAGCACAGTTCAGTAAAGTAGCTACGCGCACCCTCGGAGAATCTGGTAAGAAGGCCGCCGCAGCCGCCGATATCATCCTTTGGACCATCACCATCGTCGAGATCCTAGAGCTGACAACTGGATTCGGACCACCAGACGAGGGAGACGAGTTCAAAGATGGTTCGCAACACTTCAGCCGGCTCTCCGAGCAGCTGAAGTCGGCCCTTCCTGACGACGGCTGGAACGGTACTGGGTCGGAAGCCTACGCCGAGCTTGACGTCGCACTTCACAACCTCGCGCAGACGATGGCCGAGCTGGACCTGCTGCTGGCCGCCCTTGTCGAAGATCAGGCCGAATGGGTCACCCATATGCGTCTGGGCTTTGGGATATTGAAGGATGTACTACTCGCGGCATTCCTCATTGAGATAGCCATGACGTTGCTGCCGCCCCCGGCCGGTCCAGTCCCGGCACGAATTTTCGGACTGACGGTCTCCGCTCTTGGCATCGCAGCCGCAACCGGCATGCTCGGCAACTTGTGCTACTGGTCCTTTGAAAACGCCGAAAGGGCGGATGCCTTGGCCAGCGAATACTCCGAGGCGGCCGCGGGGGCGGTCCAGAAGGGATCGTTGGCTCAGGCCAAAGTGGCTACCGCCGGGCAGTTCTCCGTTTCCAGCTTCGCGGCAATTTCGGACGGCATGTCCGGGATGCCGGCTGCCCTCGCCTCGGCCGGTGCGGCCAGCGGTTCGCCAGGCGAAAGCGCTGCGCTCCAGCCGAGTAAGAGGGAAACTCCGCGAGACAGCGCGCCCGAGGCGCCGGATAAGACCAATCCGTCCACCCCGGCGGCCACCATGCCCACCCTGGCTCAGGTGAGCGCCATGCCAGGGCGAGCCCCAAAGCTTGCCGGCCAACTGTCGCAGCACGCAAACCTGGCCAACCAGGCGATGGGACAGATACAGCAGCACCAGAGGACTGCGGCACCCGCCGAAGAGGCTGCGACCGAAGAGGCCGCGCTCGCGGGTGACGTCGAAGGCGCCGGAGCAGGCGCAGTCGGTGCGCAGCGTGCGCCCGTCGAGGTCATCATCAATCCGAGCGAGAATTCGCTCGGTCAGATTAACTAGAGGTGACGGCACCGTCGCATTCAAAGTCATTTGTTCTCCGGCCGTAAACCATTCCTTAATTTTGTCCAAGAGTTCACCGCCAATCGGCCGAATCTGTTGTGGGCGGGGAAAATTCGTGCGGCGACCAGGGTCTGTGCGGGGTTAAGCTCAACGTGCCGTGCACACCGATCAGTGCGACGGATTCAGCGAGGGCGAAGGGATGCACCGCCGTGAGTCGATTTGCAGGTATTCATGATCTGGCTTACTGCTTTACGCGACTACAGGCCGGAGGGGGCGCTGCCTATTCGGGGGACTGGGTTGGCCTGGGAGCGAACTTGGGCGCACTCGCCGGGAAAGCGATGTGGTACGGCCGGAATCAAATCAAGGTCCTGGCCGACGCGTTGAAAACGCAAGGCACGAAGACGCTTCCGACACCCACGGCAATTGTGGATGTCGCGATGGTGGGGATCTCGGCGGTGGACCTGCTCAATGGATTCTGGGCCCCCGACAAGGGCGCCTCATTCACCAGCGGCGCCGACAAGTACGAGACCGTCTACCTGTACTTGGGTGAGGCCGCTCCGGACGCCCGGGACTGGAGCGGCGACGCGGCGACGGCGTATGCCGACGCGACCGCGGCGCTGCAGGCTCTGGTGCAGACGATGCAGGAATTGGATAAGAAGATGCAGTCCCTGATGGCCGACCAAGGCGCCGAGGTCGCCAAGGCGCATAACTGCATCGCGGTGACGTTGCTGGGTCTCGTCATTGCTCAGGGCATTGCCCTGGCCCTGTACCTGATCCCGGTTGTGGGCCATGAAATATCGGCGGCGTGGCAGATAATCGCCGCCTTCGCGGCATGCGCCACGGTCTTGGCCTTCGAGATGTTCACGCTGTCCAATTCGCTGTCCCTTGCCCACGAAATCCACTCGGTTGCCCTCGCCTACGGCGAGGTTGCCGAGAAGGCAATCCCGACCGGCTCGTTCGCTCGGATAGCGGTGAAAGGAGCGGAGGCGACCACTGCCGGCGACTTCCAGGCCATTTCCGACAGCATGTCCGGCATGTCAGCTTTATCCGGCGCTCCTACGGTCGCCTCGTTGGCCCGCTTGGCGCCGGCGGCTGGTGATTCACAAGAGGAACGCGGCGTCCTAAGCGCCCTCAAGAGCGGTGGCGCGACTCCCGTCGAGGCCGCGGCGGCTGAGACGACGCCTGCGTCGGCGCTGCCCACCCTGAGTCAGGTCACTCAAGCATCTGGGCAGCTCGCACAGATGTCCGGACAAGTCTCGCAGCCGATGAGCTTCGTCAACCAGATGATGGGCCAGGTACAACAACTCGCCTCGACGGGTCAGCAACGCCCAGCGGCAGCACCCCCCGCCGGCGAGCCCGCCGCCGAGGAGGCCCCGGCGGGGAACGGCGAGAGGGCGGCGTCGGGCACGGCGGGCGCCGAGCGTGCGCCTATCGAAGGCGCAGCAGCCGGTTACGAACCGGCGCAGCGGCCAGGCCAGCCGCACCGGGTCCTTTAGACCAAGTTAGTGCGGCAAAAACCGATCCAAGTCAAGGCGATAGCGAGTAAAACTAACCGTTAAGGAGATAAGCCATGGCGCGTCTGAACGTCGACGAAAAGTATCTGGAGAAACTCGCAACGAAGCAGGGACAAGCGGCCACCAAGGCGGAAGAAGCGGCGTCGGCTGCAAGCAATACCGAAACCGCGGTGTGGGTGACGCACGGCGTCATCAGCGGAAGCTCCAATGGTGCTTTTGTCACCGCTGAGAAGCAGCGCCGCGGTGCGGGCCAGAACATCAGGCAGCACGCGTTCGATCTCGCCGCGAAACTGCGAGTCGCCAAGCAAACGTATGCGGGCGTCGACGAGGATTTGAGTGCGAACCTCAACACACAGATGCTCAGTCATTGATGATGTCCTCTCCCCTCACCAACGGACTTGCGGGCCTCGACGACGTCGTCGGGGTGGAGGTGACTGTCGATGGCATGTTGGTGATCGCCGATCGACTGCACCTCGTCGATTTCCCGGCGGTGCTTGGGATTCGCCCGAACATTCCTCAAGAGGAGCTGCGGGAACTCGTCTGGGACCAGGTGCAGCGTGACCTCACCGCTCAAGGAGTGCTGGACCAGCAGGGCCAACCGCACCCGGCGGTAGCGGCGATGGTCGAGGTGCTCAGCAGGCCCGACCGCAGCCTGGAGTGCCGGTGGTGGCGACGCGATCTCGGCGGCGTCATGGTGCGTTTTGCGGTGTGCCGCAAGGGTGAACGCCACGTCATCGCGGCGCGCGACGGTGACCTGGTGGTGCTGCAGCTGGTGGCTCCGCAGGTCGGTTTGGCGGGCATGGTGACCACCGTGCTCGGCCCCGCCATCCCCGCCGGCGTCGAACCACTGACGGGTGTGGCGCGCGAACTGGCCGGGTGCACCACCGCCGCCCAGCTGGTCCAGCACGGCGCGCCGCCCGCCTCGGCCCGCATCTACGCCGAGATCATCAGCGATCCGAGCAGCTGGGTGGAGATCACCGCGAGCCAACGCCACCCCGGCGGCACGTCCACCCGGACCGCCGTGGCCGCCGGTCTCCTGGACTCGGAGCACGGCAGGCTCGTGTCGCTCCCCCGCCGCGTCGGCGGCGAGTTGTACGGCAGCTTCCTGTCCGGCACCCAAGAAAATTTGCAGCGCACGCTGGACGCCCTGATGGAGTTCCTGCCGGCGGGCGCCTGGTTCGACCGAGCCGAAGCCTCCTACGGAGGCTCACCCCTAGCCACCATGGATTGACGAGTTCAGAAAGAAGAAACCATGCCGAAGTACGACGAACACGATGATCTGGCCGCCCTGGATTTCTCTGCGGCCGAGTCCGATTCCGAAGCTGTCGAAGAGTCGGACGCCCTGGACTTCTCCTCCCCTGACGACAACGACGAGGAGTCGGCCGTCGATGCGCTGCACGACTACGCGCCGAGCGAGCCCGAAGATACCGATACGGACCTCGCCGCCATCGAGTCGCAGACCGACGCCACCCAGGAAGCGGAGGCGGACGAGGAGGAAGGCGCCCAACTGTTCACCGTGACCAATCCTCCCGAGACGGTGTCGGTGTCGGCGCTCATGGACGGCAGGACCCAACGCGTCGAGCTGTCGCCGAAAGTGACGAGCATGACCGAGTCCGAACTCGCGGATGAGATTCTCGTCATCGCTGACCTGGCGCGGCAAAAGGGACTGGCCGCCCAACACAGTTACCTGTTGGAAGACGCTTCCCTGTCGGAAACCATGCGCGAGATGGGGATAGACGGCAATGAGGTCGTGCGTGACTTCATGGAAAACGGCATCGGTTTGACGACGCCGGAGCAAGCCGCCGCGGCGCAGGCGGAGGTGTTCGCCACGCGATACGCGACCGATAAATGACGAACAATCTGTCCGGTCTGTTCGAAAGCGCGGTCGGCATGCTGCCCGTGTCGGAGACGCGCGCCTTGGACCTGTTCACCGAGATCACGAACTACGACGAGTCCTCCTGCGATGCCTGGATTGGCCGCATCCGCTGCGGCGACACCGAACGGGTGACGCTCTTTCGCGCCTGGTACTCGCGCACACATTTCGGGCAGCTGGCCGGAGCGGCCCAGATTTCGATGAACGCCGTGGGTGCGCGGCTAGGGATTGGCGGCCTGTACGGCGACATCACGTATCCGGCCAACTCGCCTCTGGCGATCACCATGGGCTTCGCCGTCAGTGAAGCGGCGCAAGGCAATTTCGCCGACGCGATGGAAGCCGTCGAAAACACCCCGACCGCCGGCGCCGAGCACCTGCTGTCGTGGGTCAAGGCGGTGATCTATGGCGAGGCGCAGCGCTGGACCGAGGTGATCGACGAGGTCAGGGGTGCCGGCAGATGGCCCGACGAGTTCCTGGCCGCCGCCGCGGGCGTCGCGCACGGGGTCGCAGCGGCGAACCTCGGCCTGTTCACCGAAGCCGAACGCCGGCTCACTGAGGCGAATGCGTCGCCGGCTGGTGAAGCCTGCGCACGAGCCATTGCCTGGTACCTGGCGATGACGCGCCGCAGTCAGGGGAACGAGGAAGCTGCGTTGGCGCTCCTGGAATGGCTGCAGACCACCCACCCGGAGCCCAGAGTCACTGCGGCGCTAAAGGATTCATCGTACCGTTTGGCGCCGACCAGCGCAGAACAGATCGCCGCCCGCACCGATCCATGGGATGCGAACACCGTCGTGGCCGACACCTCGGGCCGAGACAAGTTGCTCGCGCAGGCGGAAGCCGAGCTGGAGCGACAAATTGGGCTCACGCGAGTCAAAGAGCAGGTCGAGCGTTACCGGGCCGCGACACAGATGGCGCGGGTTCGCGCCGCGCGCGGCATGAAGGTCGCGCAGCCGAGCAAGCACATGATCTTCACCGGTCCGCCCGGTACCGGCAAGACGACGATCGCCAGGGTCGTGGCCAACATCCTCGCCGGGCTGGGCGTCATTCCCGAACCGAAGCTCGTCGAGACCGCGCGCAAAGATTTCGTCGCCGAATACGAGGGTCAATCGGCGGTCAAGAGCACCAAGACAATTGATCGCGCCCTGGGCGGTGTGCTGTTCATCGACGAGGCGTATGCGCTTGTGCAGGAGCGGGACGGGCGGACCGACCCGTTCGGGCAAGAGGCGTTGGACACCTTGCTGGCCCGGATGGAAAACGACCGGGACCGGCTGGTGGTGATCATCGCGGGCTACGGCTCGGACATCGATCGGTTGCTGGAAACCAACGAGGGCCTGCGGTCACGCTTCGCCACGCGGATCGAATTCGACTCCTACTCCCCCGAGGAAATTCTCGAGATCGCGAAAGTGATTGCGGCTGCTAATGACTCGGCGATGAGTTCGGATGCTGCCGATAACCTCCTGCAGGCGGCCAAGCTGCTCAGTCAGCAGACGGTGCGCGGTACACCCGCGCTCGACATCGCCGGCAACGGTCGTTATGCGCGCCAATTGGTCGAAGCCAGCGAACAATACCGCGACATCCGACTGACCCGTTCGGTTGACTTCGAATCCCTCGACGAGGACCGCCTGCGCGAGATCAACGGCGAGGACATGACCGAGGCGATCGCCACGGTACACGGACGACTCAACGTCATCGAGTGATGCATGGCAGGGTTTCGGCTAACCACCAAGGTTCAGGTCAGCGGCTGGCGTTTCTTGCTTCGGCGCCTAGAGCATGCCATCGTCCGGCGCGACACCCGGATGTTCGACGACCCGCTGCAGTTCTATAGCCGATCAGTCGCGCTAGGTGTCCTCGTCTCGGTGCTCGTCGTGGTAGGCGCGCTGGCGATGGCGTACTTCAAACCGCAGGGCAAGCTCGGCAGCGGCAATTTGTTCGTCGACCGCGCAACTAACCAGCTTTATCTGGTGGTGTCGGGCCAGTTGCATCCTGTCTACAACCTGACCTCCGCGCGGCTGGTGCTGGGCAACCCGGCCGAACCGAAGGCCGTCAAGCCTGCCGAACTCGACAAGTTTTCCAAGGGCCAATCCATTGGCATCCCCGGAGCCCCGTACGCCACGCCGGTGTCGGCAGACTCCTCATCGACATGGGCGCTGTGCGACACCGTGTTCAAGGCCGAGACTATTGCCCCCACCGTGGAGACCTCGGTAATAGCAATGCCATTGGCCATCGAGACGCCGGCGATAGACCCCATCCTTGCGAGCGAGGCGCTGCTCGCATCCTACGGAGGCAAGGATTGGGTGATCACCGCCAAGGGCCGGCACGCCACCGACCTGAGCGACCGACCCCTGACCTTCGTGGTCGGCATACGCGGGACCGCCAAGCCGAGTCCCCTGTCCACTGCCATGTTCAACGCACTACCCGATGCCGGATCCTGGCAGCTGGCGCCGATCCCCGGCGCAGGATCCCCGAACACCCTTGGGCTCCCGGAACAGCTAGTGGTCGGGTCGGTGTTGCAGCTGCAAACTACCTTGGGCACAAGATATTTCGTCGTAATGCAGGACGGCGTCGCGCCTGTGAACGCCAACACCGCCGCGGCGCTGCGCGCTAATCAATCGTATGGGCTCGTGGTGCCCCCAACGCTGCCTCCGAATGCGGTCGTCCAGATTCCCGAACTGGTCTACAACTCACCACTTCCCGACGAACCGATCAAGATCGTGTCGCGGCCCACCGATCCCACGCTGTGCTGGAGCTGGGAGCGCAAGCCCGGTGAACAGACTCCCAGAACCACGGTGCTGACCGGGCGACATCTTCCGATACCCGCCTCGGCGATGAGCTCCGGGATCAAGCAAATTCAAGGGCCCGCAGTCGTTTACATCGATGGCGGCAAGTACCTGCAGCTCCAGTCCCCGGACCCTCGATACGGCGAATCTCTGTATTACGTCGACCCGCAGGGTGTGCGCTATGGACTGCCCGACACCCAGACGGCATCGGCGCTCGGCCTGGGCACGCCGAAGACCGCTCCCTGGGAGATCGTTCGCCTCCTGGTAGACGGTCCGGTGCTGTCCAAAGAGTCTGCCCTGCTGGAGCACGACACACTGCCCGCTGACCCGAGCCCGCGAAAAGCCCCGGCGGCAACACCCGGAGGGCCCTCATGACGACAAGGAAATTCACGCCCGCCGCCATGCGCGGTCCGCGGCTGACCCCGGGCGAGATCAGCCTCACGCCGCCCGACGACCTCGGTGTGGACATCCCGCCGTCGGGTGTGCAGAAGGCTCTTCCCTACGTAATGGGTGTCTGCATGCTCGGCATGATCGCGATCATGGTGGTCACCGGCACCAGGCAGCTCTCGCCGTACATGCTGATGATGCCGCTGATGATGATCATGATGTCGATGGGCATGATGGCCGGTCACGGTGGCGGCGGCAAGAAAGTGCCCGAGATAAATGCCGACCGCAAGGAGTACCTGCGCTATCTGGCCGGCCTCCGACCCCGGGTGACGTCGTCGGCCAGCGCGCAGGTCGCGTTCTTCGGCTACCACGCACCCCACCCCGACGATCTGGCGTCGCTCATCGGCACACCACGGCAGTGGTCACGCCCGGCGAACGCCGACTTCTACGCTGCCACCCGGATCGGAATCGGTGACCAGCCGGCGGTAGACCGGCTGATGAAGCCGGCCGCGGGCGGCGAGCTGGCGGGGCCGTCCGCAGCGCCGCAGCCCTACCTCGAGCCGGTCGCCAATATGTGGGTCGTCAAGTTCTTGCGTACCCACGGACTTATTCATGACTGTCCGAAACTGGTGCAGCTGCGTACATTTCCGACGATCGCGGTAGGCGGCGGCACGGCGGGCGCGGCCGGATTGTTGACCGCGATGGTCTGCCACCTCGCCGTCTTCCATCCGCCCGACCTGCTGCAGATCCGGGTGCTCACCGAGGACCCGGACGATCCTGATTGGTCATGGCTGAAATGGCTGCCGCACGTGCAACATCCGACCGAGACGGACGGCGCCGGGCCGGTTCGCATGATCTACACCCGCCCGGATAACTTGTCTGACTTGGCCGCCCGCGGGCCGCATACTCCCGATTCACTTCCCAGCGGCCCGTACGTCGTGGTGGTGGATCTGACCGGTGGCAGGGCGGGATTCCCGCCCGACGGCAGGGCCGGTGTCACGGTGATCACGCTGGGCAACCACCGCGGCTCGAACTACCGCATCAGGGTGGGCGACGATGGAACCGCCGATGACCGCCTGCCCGGGCAGCAGTTCCGTCAGGTGACGTCGGTCGCCGACCGGATGTCGGCCCACCAGGCCGCCCGTATCGCCAGGAAGCTGGCGGGATGGTCTATCACCGGCACCGTGCTCGACAAGAAGGGCACGGGCATTCAGAAAAAGACGGCGACGGAATGGCACCAATTGGTCGGCGCCCAATCCGTCGAAGAGGTGGTGCCGGGACGTTGGCGGATGTTCACCGATACCGATCGTGATCGGCTCAAGATTCCGTTCGGTCACGAACTCAAGACCGGCAACGTCATGTACCTGGACATCAAGGAAGGAGCCGAATTCGGCGCCGGACCGCACGGCATGCTCATCGGCACCACCGGCTCGGGAAAGTCCGAGTTCCTGCGCACCCTTATCTTGTCGCTGGTGGCGATGCATCACCCCGACCAGGTGAATCTGCTGCTTACCGACTTCAAAGGCGGCTCAACGTTTCTCGGGATGGAGAAACTCCCGCACACCGCCGCCGTGGTCACCAACATGGCGGAGGAAGCCGAACTTGTCAGCCGCATGGGTGAGGTGCTGACCGGCGAACTCGACCGTCGACAGGGGATCTTGCGTCAGGCCGGCATCAAGGTGGGCGCTGCCGGAGCGCTGTCCGGCGTGGCCGAGTACGAGAAGTACCGCGAGCGCGGCGCCGATTTGCCGCCGTTGCCAACGCTTTTCGTCGTCGTCGACGAATTCGCCGAGCTGCTGCAAAGTCACCCGGACTTCGTCGCGCTGTTCGACCGGATCTGCCGCGTGGGGCGCTCCCTGCGAGTGCACCTGCTGCTGGCCACCCAGTCTCTGCAAACCGGTGGGGCGCGCATCGACAAACTGGAGCCGAACCTGACGTACCGGATCGCGCTGCGCACCACCAGCTCTCATGAATCCAAATCGGTGATCGGGACCCCGGAGGCACAGTACATCACCAACAAGGAGAGCGGTGTCGGATTCCTGCGGGTCGGCATGGAGGACCCGGTCAAGTTCAGCACCTTATATACCGGCAATACGTTCGTCCCCACGGCTAGGGCCCAGACAAACGGTGAGGGTAACGGGGCCGCCCCGCAGACCGGCCCGAAAAAGGTTCGCATCCAGCAGTTCACCGCAGGCCTGATGCCCGACGAGGTGGTGGTGTCGGGAGCTACGCCGGCGACTACGCACGGGGGGCACCTCCCGCTTGCGGGGGACGAAACGATGTGGGAGCACGCCCCGCGGGCGGACGAGAGGAGCGGCGCTCATGAGCATTGAGGCAGAAGGGCGGGCGTTGCGCGAGGTGGTGCTCGAACAACTGAGCACGACCGAGTCGCGGGCGTACAAGATGTGGCTGCCTCCGCTGACCGACCCGACGCCCGTGAACGAACTCATCGCGCGCGACGACCGCCATCCCCTGCGGTTCGCGCTGGGCGTCATGGACGAGCCGCGCCAGCACCGACAGGCAACGTGGGGGGTGGACGTTTCCGGGGCCGGCGGCAACATCGGTATTGGGGGCGCACCACAAACCGGGAAGTCCACGCTGCTGCAAACCATGATGCTGTCGGCCGCTGCCACCCACTCACCGAGGCAAATCCAGTTCTATTGCATCGATCTCGGTGGTGGTGGGCTGATGTACCTCGAAAACCTGCCACACGTCGGCGGGGTGGCGACCCGATCGGAACCCGACCGCGTCATGCGCATGGTCGCGGAAGTGCAAGCCGTTCTGCGGCAACGGGAAGCGATCTTCAAGGAGCACCGGGTCGGGTCGATCGCGGCGTATCGGCAGCTGCGCGAGGATCCGAACCAACCCGTCGCGTCCGACCCGTTCGGTGACGTCTTTCTGGTCATCGACGGGTGGCCGGCGTTCGTCAGTGAGTTTCCGGATCTCGAATTGCAGGTTCAGAATTTGGCCGCGCAAGGCTTGTCATTCGGCGTCCACACCGTGATCACCACGCCGCGCTGGACGGAACTGAAGTCGCGGGTCCGCGACTACCTCGGCACCAAGATCGAGTTTCGCCTCGGTGATGTCAACGACACCCAGATCGACCGGGCCACCCGGGAAATTCCGGCGAATCGTGCGGGCCGGGCGATGTCGGCGGAAAAGCACCACTTGATGATCGGGGTGCCCCGGTTCGACGGCGTGCACAGCGCCGACAACCTGGTGGAGGCGATGACCGCGGCGGTGAATGAGGTTGCGGCACAACATACTGACCAAGCGCCGAAGGTTCGGGTGCTACCGGAGCGGGTTTACCTGTACGAGCTCGATCCGCACCCACCGGGCCCGGAATCCGACTACCGCACTCGCTGGACAATCCCGATCGGCGTGCGGGAGACGGACCTGTCGGTGGCGTACGCGCACATGTACACCGCGCCGCATCTGTTGATATTCGGTGCCGCCAAAGCGGGCAAGACCCGAACCGCCCATGCCATCGCGCGGGCGATCTGTGCCCGCAACAGTCCAAAACAGGTCCGCTTCATGCTCGCCGACTACCGCTCCGGTCTGTTGGACGCGGTGCCGGACACCCATCTGCTCGACGCGGGCGCGATCAACCGCAACAGCACGGCCCTGGACGAGTCGATCAAAGCCCTGGCGATCAACCTGCAAAAGCGATTGCCGCCCGCCAACCTGACCACCGCGCAATTACGGTCCCGGTCGTGGTGGAGCGGATTCGATGTCGTCCTTCTTGTCGACGATTGGCACATGATTGTGGCGGCAGCCGGGGGAATGCCGCCGATGGCGCCGTTAGCGCCTTTGTTACCCGCCGCTTCGGATATCGGGTTGCACATCATTGTCACCTGTCAGATGAGCTCCGCATACAAGGCGACCATGGACAAGTTCGTCGGCGCCGCATACGGAGCGGGATCGCCCACCCTGTTCCTTTCCGGCGACAAGCAGGATTTCCCGTCGAGGGACATCCAGGTCAAGCAACGTCCGCCTGGCCAGGCATTTTTGGTCGCACCGGAGGGCAAGGAGGTCATCCAGGCCGCCTACTTAGATCCCCCAGAAGAAGTGCACGCAGCACCTCCGGGAGGCGGTTACGATTATCCAAGCGCCCAGTAGAAGCACTGGACCTACCGCACGCTCCACGAACCGAGACTCCGTTTTCAAAAGGGTTTTTTGCCCCAATTGAATTCAATTGCGCACCGAAGTACAGAAGAGAAACCCGGATGCAACAAATGACATTTAACCCGATGGCTGTCGGCCCTGGTTTGGCGGCCGTGTTGGCGCTGAACGTGCCGGCGCAAGAAGAGTCCGCAGTTGTTGGCATGCCGGCCGGCTTGAAGCGCTAGTCCAAAAGCACTCGCAGACAAGGGGACTGGATAGATGTTGTGGCACGCGATGCCACCGGAGCTGAACACGGCGCGGCTGATGGCCGGGGCCGGTCCAGCGCCGATGCTGCAAGCCGCCGCCGGATGGGAAGCCCTGGCGGGCGCCCTGGAGACGCAGGCGCTGGAGTTGTCCGCGGCCTTGGTCTCCCTCAATGCGTCGTGGACCGGAATGAGCAGCGAGCGCGCCATCGCCGCGACGATGCCGATGGTTGCCTGGCTGCAGGCGGCGGCACAACAGGCCCAGGAGCGCGCGATGCGGGCCACGGCGCAGGCCGCGTCGTACATCAAGGCGCTGGCGATGACACCGTCGCTGCCGGAGATCGCCACCAACCACATCACGAACGCCGTTCTTACCGCCACGAATTTCCTTGGCATCAATATGGTGCCGATCGGGCTGAACGAAACCGACTATTTCGTCCGAATGTGGAATCAGGCCGCAGCGGTAATGGACATCTACCAGGTCGAGACCATCGCGAATACCACTTTCGAGCCCCTTCCTCCCATGAAGCCGATCCTGCAACCCGGTGTGGGCGAAGCAGTGACCGCCGACGTTTCAGGCATGTTTTCGGCCGAGGGCTCCGAAGCGATTCCCGGGCTGCTGCGCGGGCTCTCGCAAGCCGAGGACGAAATACCCGAGACGCTCCCTGAGGCGGGAGCGCCGCTGGAGCCAGCTATGCCATCGCTTGGCCAGCTAGGTCAGCTGGGCGGACCGATGCAGCAGCTTATGCAGCCGCTGCAGCAAATGACATCGCTGGCCAGCCAGACCGGCGGTATGGGTGGCCAGAACGGCGGTGCGGTCGGCGACAAGCTCGGCGAACTCGCCGGCAAAGAACACCCAAACGTAGGTTTGATCGGCGCCAGCCCGCTTTCCACCCACCCGCTGGCCGGTGGATCGGGGCCAAGGATGGGCACGGGGCTCATCCGCTCCGAAGCGTTACCCGGGGCCAGCGGAACTGCGCCTCGCACGTCGCTGATGAATCAATTCATCGACAAGACGTCGCAGGCCACGGTGCCCGCAGGCGCCGGCGCAGGGTCGTCGGCGGCAGGTGGCGCGGCGCCCATGGGCATGGGTGGTGCCGCAGCCCAGTCCGCAGCTGCCGCCAGACCAGGTCTGGCCACCCCCACGCTGCTCGCCCCGCACCCGGACGACGGCGACGATGGCGACTTCGAACACGAGGACGACTGGTGAGCGCCCGCAAAAACAGACTTCCCGGCCGCCCAGGCCGGAAGACTTGCCATCACTTGGCGAGGAAAGCAAACACAGAAAGTAGTCCAGCATGGCAGAGATGAAGACCGATGCTGCTACCCTCTCCGCAGAGGCTAGCAACTTCGACAGGATCTCCGGTGAGCTCCAGCGGGTCATCCAGACCGTGGAATCGACCGGGGGCGAATTGGCCGGCCACTGGCGCGGCCAGGCAGGCGCCGCCGCCCAGCAGGCGTTGCAGCGCTTCCACCAAGCGGGCCAGGCTCAGATCAAAGCGCTCAGCGAAATTTCGCAGAACATTCACGGCGCTGGGATCCAGTACTCCTCGGCCGACGAGGAGCACGCGAGCTCGATGTCCTCACAGATGAACTTCTGACCCAAGTCAACCCCTCAGCAACACAAAGAAACGGAGCAACAATATGTCGGAACAGTCATGGAATTTCGCAGGTATCGAAGCGGGATCCAGTTCGATCGCGGGAGCAGTGCAAACCACCCACGGCCTTCTCGACGAGGGAAAGAGCTCCCTCGCCAAGCTGGCCGAGGCGTGGGGCGGCAGCGGCTCGGAGGCCTACCAGCAAGTCCAGCGCAATTGGGACGGCACCTCCAATGAACTCAACGCTTCGTTGCAAGCACTTTCGCAGCGGATCACCGAGGCCGGCCAGGCAATGGCTCAAACCGAATCCGGCGTCACGGGGATGTTCACGTAAATCGATGACGTGCGGCGAAGCACGAGATTGGGCCGCGTCGACCTAACGGGAGATTTAGGCTCTTCTCGTGCTTCCTCGCGTGATCGAGTCTGACGAAAGGGTTTGATGGCGGCCGACTACGACCGGCTCTTCCAATCCGTCGAGGGAATGGAAGAGCCGGATGAGGCCACGGGGCAGACGGAATTTGACGTCGATGCGCCGTCTGAAATGCCGTCCATGCCGATCCGCTTGCCCCAACCGAACGGCCATACCCCACCCCCGATGCCGATCAGCTTGGCGGAGCAATCCCCCTGCGCCCCAACCGAATCGCTGCCACCCCCGGTCGACTGGGCCCAGCCGAGCGCACCTCCCCGGCCCCCCATGCCGATCGACTTGCCCCAACAGCCGCCCCCGGCCTTACTCCAACCTGAGCCGGTAGCGCAGCCGAAGCCACCCCCGCGGGTCCCAGCCGAGTTTCCACCGGGACCACCGCCGGCGGATCGGCCCCAGCAGCCCCCACCGGTTCGGCCGAAATCGGCCGCGCCCCAACCGGTACCGCGCGAACAGGCGCCTCCTCAGCCTTCACGACATGCACGCCGCGGCATCGGCGATGCCGCCAACGACCCAGGCCGCCGTGGCGTCGGCCCCAGACACAGCCATCGCGCCGACACCCAACACAGCCGGGGCGGCGCCTCCGAACAGGATCGCGCGAAGCAAGTCGTCCGCCCCGGCGTCCCACTGAGTCAGCGCGCCAACATACCGACACCGAACGGCAGCCCGGCGCCGATCCCGCCGCCGGGCAAGCAACGTAAACCGGGCGTGGCTCCTGCCGGCCCCCCGGCGCAACGGCTCGCCGAATCATCCTCCGCACGTGGCGCCGCCATTCCACCGGACACGGGGTCGGTCGCCATCGGCGAAAGTGGCGCGAAAGATGCGGTGACCCATATCGGTGTCAAGCCGGCCAAGAAATCCGTCGTTAAGCCGGTACCGCGTCGAGGTTGGCGACGCTGGGTTCATAAGTTGACGCGCATCAATGTGGGCCTGTCGCGCGACGAGAAACACGAGCTGGACTTGTACCGGCGAATTCGCCGCAGTCCTAGCGGTTCTCACCAGATCGCCGTGTTGGGCCTCAAGGGCGGAGTCGGCAAGACCACCCTGACGGTGGCCCTTGGCTCGGTGTTGGCGGAGGTTCGAGGCGACCGGATCCTTGCGTTCGACGCGGATGCGGGCTCGGGCAACCTGGCGGATCGGGCGGGGCATCGATCGGGTTCGACCATGGCGGATCTGCTTGCAAGCAAGGATGTTTCGCACTACAACGACGTCCGCGCGCACACGAGCGCCAACGCGGTGAACCTTGAAGTGCTCGCCGCGGCGGAATACAGCACGTCGCCGCACACGCTCAGCGAAGCGGACTGGCAGTACGCGGCTGGCGCGGTGTCGAGGTTCTACAGCATCGTGTTGGCCGACTTCGGGGCCGGCTTGTCCGACCCCGCGGCGCGCGGCGTGCTCTCAACGGTATCCGGGGTTGTGATCGTGACCAGCGCATCGATCGACGGGGCCCAGCAAGCCGCGGTCGCGATCGATTGGTTGCGCAATAACGGCCATCAAGAATTGCTGAGCCGGGCATGTGTGGTCATCAACCACGTCGTGCCGGGCAAACCCAACGTCGCCATCAGCGACTTGGTGCAGCAATTCGGACAGCATGTTCGGCCGGATCGGGTAGTGGTGTTGCCGTGGGACAAGCACATCGCGGCCGGTAAAGAGATTGAAATCGGTCTGCTCGACCCGGTCTACAAGCGTAAGATTACCGAGCTTGCAGCAGCACTGTCCGACGATTTCGACGGGGGTGAACGTCGTTGAGCGCGCCCACCGCTAGTGCCGGCGCAGCCGCGGTTGCGGGGACCGCCGGCACCACTCCGGCCAAGCCCGCAACGACCCGGGTGACGATCCTTACCGGGCGGCGGATGACCGATGTCGTGTTGCCGTCGTCCACGCCGATAGAAACGTATATCGACGACACCGTCGCGGTGCTGGCCGAATTGCTTGAAGATACTCCCGCTGACGTGCTGGCAGGCTTTGACTTCTCCGCCCAGGGCGCTTGGACTTTCGCCCGGCCCGGAGCGCCGCCGCTGCAGCCCGACAAGTCGCTCGACGAGGCCATCGTCGTGGACGGGTCGCTGCTGACGCTGGTGTCCGTCAGTCGTACGGAGCGGTACCGGCCGCTGGTTGAGGACGTCATCGACGCGATCGCCGTGCTTGATGAATCGCCTGAGTTCGACCGGACGGCGCTCAATCGCTTTATTGGGGTGACGATTCCCATCGCGACCGTCGCGGTTACCGCCCTCGCTGCGCTGGCGTGGTGGAACACCGGGCGTCACCTGTGGTGGCCGCTGGCGTTGGGCATCGCCGGGCTTTTGGCGCTGGTGGGCAGTTGGGGCGCCAAGAGGTTCTACCGGAACCTGGGCCTGTCGGAGAGCCTGCTGGCGACGGCCGCGCCACTGATCACCGTCGCTGCGGCGCTGGCCATCCCACGTCCACGCGGAGTCGCTGCGCTGGGGGCACCCCAGCTCGCCGGCGCCGCCGCGGTTGTTTTGTTCTTGACGCTGCTGACGCGCGGAGGCCCCCGTCGGCGTTCCGAACTGGCATCGTTTGTCGTGATCGCCGCGATTGCGGTGACTGCGGCCGCCGTCGCCTTCGGTTATGGCTGGCAGCATTGGGTGCCGGCCGGAGCCATCGTGTTTGGCCTCTTCACCGTCACCAATGCGGCGAAGCTGACCGTGGCCGTCGCCCGGATCGCCCTTCCCCCGATCCCCGCGCCCGGCGAGGCGGTCGATCTCGACGAATTGCTCGATCCCGTTGCGGGCCAAGAGGTCGGCGACGACAAGGAGGCCCGGACCTGGCAGGCCATCATCGCCTCGGTGCCCGACTCCGCCGCGCGGCTCACCGAGCGCAGCCAGCTGGCCAAGCGATTGCTGATCGGGTTCGTGACAGCCGGCACCCTGATTCTGGCCGTTGGTGTGGTCACGGTCGTGGTGCGCGGACACTTCTTCGTACACAGCCTGATAGTCGCCGGCTTGGTCATGGCCGCATGCGGATTCAGGTCGCGTCTGTACGCGGACCGGTGGTGCGCGTGGGCGCTGCTGGCGGCAGCCGTCGCGATCCCGATAGGTGTCACTGCAAGATTGGTCCTCTGGTACCCGCACAGCGCCTGGCTATTGCTGACCATCCTCGCGGGCACCGGCCTGGTTGCGCTCGCCATCGTCGCGGCTACGGTCGGGATTCGGCGCGTATCGCCGGTGATGAAGCGCGTGCTGGAACTGCTCGACGGTGTGTTGGTTGCCGCGATCCTGCCGATGCTGTTGTGGATCACCGGCGTTTACGACATCGTCCGCAACATCCAATTCTGACGACCGCGGAGGCGCTGAAATTGGTGCATTCGGGTAGGCGCCAGGTTCGGTAAGATTTTCCATAATCGAAGGCGCGCAGAGGAGATCGGCTGATGACTGAACCATTGGTCGTTGAACCTTCCCGCCTGGAAACTGGCGGAAATACGTTGCGGGATCTGCCGTTTCCCGTGCCGCCGGCGCCGATCGTCGCGCCGGGCACGGATTCCGTGTCAGCGGCTGTCAATGCGACGTTGCCGATTATCGAATCACCGGTGACCGACGGGTTGCCCGCTGTCAAAGCCGCCCTCAGCAGGACGGGATCGAGCATCGCCGCCGCGGCCGGGATGTACACCGACACCGATCAGAGACTGAGCGATCACCTAACCCACGTCCAGTTCCTCGCTGCCGCAAAGGCGCCCGAGGGCGGCGCATCGCCGGCGAACCCGGAGGGTACTTCGGCAGAGAAGCCCGGCGGTGATCCCGCAGACGAACCGGCAGACGGCAAAAAGCCCACCCCGGCCAAGCCGACTCCGCAGCCCGCTATGCCGCAACTCGATCAAATGGCCGGCGCCGCAGGGACACTCGGATCTGTCATGCAAGGCATGCAGGGAGCGATGGGAAGCCTGCAGGGCATGCAGGGCGCCGGCGCCACACCGGCGCAACTCGCCGATAGCAACAAATCCAACCAGTCCCCCGATGACCAGGCTCGCCTGGTCGACGAGAAAAAGACCGACGAGGAAGGGCAGCCCGGAGCACCCGCCGAGGGCGCGGCGCCGGGCACTGAAACGTCGGAGAACGCTCCCGTGGTGGCCCCCGCGGCGGGCCGACCGGAAGCGGCGCCAGCCGAGATCAACCTCTGAGTGGTTAGTCCCCGGCCGGGCCGCACCTCTAGGCGGCTGAGCTAGCCTTCCCATTTCTGCGACGATCGCTCCTCCGAGCTGGTCGGCGATAAAGCCGTCCGGCTCGCACTGTCGAGGATCGCCGCGACCATCGCGTCGCGACCCGTCGTAAAAGTTTCCTGGTTCTGGGGCTTGCATCGTCTGTAGTCATCTGTCTACACTCTCGGGTAACACCATGTAGTCGAATGACTACAGACCGCTACCCGGGAGACGCCCCGCCATGACGCAGACCTTGACGCAACCGCAGGTGCTGAGTGTTGAGTACCAGGAGCTGGTGGGAAGGGCCGACGAGGTGGAGGCATCGATCCCGGGACACCCCCACCGGCATGCCGAGTGCTCCGTTCGCGGGCACGCCGGCGATGCCCAATGACTCGACGGGGGCGGGCGCATTGAGGGGGGCGCCCGCCCTGTCGACCCGCTCGGGGATCAAACCGGCGGCGTTAGCTGGCAACGGAATTGGTGGCGGCGCTCCCGGCGCTCAGGGGCAACACAACGCCAAGGGCAACCGCGCGCAGCAAGACCAGGAGTCGCTCTATACCGAGCAGCGGCCGTGGACCGAGGGCGTAATCGGTCGCCGACGCAGGGACGTCCCCGAGGGCAAGGACGTCAGATGATCAGATAGCGCCGACGGAGCGAGCCTTCTCGCTTTTTGGTTGGCTGAGGGTCTGGCCGCCAAACTCACGGAGCGTCGGACAGGGCTGCGGCCAACAACCCGGCGAGGTGCTTCCAGTACAGCCAGTCGGCGACGGCGGAGCGCTGGGCGACGGGGTCGACTGCGGTGTGCGCCTCGTTGAGGACGACCTCTTGCGCGTGCTCGGCATAGCGGTGGAACGCCCGCAGGTGCGCGGCTTGGCGGCCGGGTGAGCGGCTGGCCAGAGGTTTCATCACGTCGAACCACAACATGGGTCGCTCATCTGCGCTGGCACTGGCCTCCTGCGGCGGTGCCGGCATCTGGGCCATCATTTCCTGCAGGCTGATCTTCCCTTCGGCCAGCGACGCCGCGAGCCGGGCCGCGGCCTCGGGATCCATTAGCTCTTCGGGCGCGCGTTGCTGGTCTGCCGACGGCTTGGCATCCGCAGGCGCCGGCGGCAACAGGCTGACCAACCGCACGTCTGTGGTGGCCGCCAGCCGGCCCGCCGCGTCGGGGTCCACCACCTCCAGGCGCGATCGACCGATCATGTCGCCGGTGTCCGGGATGTCATCGGGCTTCAGCACGACCTTGGCCGCGCCGGCATCCGAACTGGCCAACTGTTCCTCGGTCGCGATCACCGCCCGCAGCTTCTTGTCATGGTGTTGCGCCCAACCCTGCACGGCCATCACCGGATAGGTGGCCCAACGCGCCCGCTCGGCGGCCGGGATTGTGTCGTCTGCGCTGGCCATCTGCACCTGTTCGGGTAACTGGACCCCGTCGGGGATGTAGGCGAGCCCGTAGCTGTTGGCCACCACGATGGCGCCGTCGGCGGTCACCGCGGTCACCCAGAAGAACCCGAGATCGCCCCCGCTATTACTGCCGGGGGCGTTCAACGCCGCCGCGATCCGCCGCCCCAACCGCAGCGGATCAGACCCGCCGCTCTGGCGGCGCGCTGCGTCTGCGGTCGCGGCCTCGGCGATGGCGTCGCGTTCGGCGCGCGCTTTCGAGACCGGGATGATCGGCGTCACCACAACGGCATCCGCCGATTCAATGCGTTCACTCGACGACGCCGGGTCGGCAGCGTAAGCGGCCGGTCGGGTGGCCCCCCGGTTGCCGGCGGCGGCCGGTCGGGTCGTGGCCGAACCGCCCGTCGACTTCCCGGCCGGAGCATGGGAACCCGCCCCGGCGCCTGAGGCGGAGCCGCCGCGACGTGATCCGCCGCCCGACGCCCCCAGCGGACCGGCCGGCATGCCGGTCGCTCCGGCAGGCGCGGCCGCGGCCGCGTCTTGCGTGCGGGAGGCCACCGACGGCGACGTCAGCGACGCCGGCGTCATGCCTTTGCCGCGTCCGCCCGCACCGAGCGGTTCCGCCGACGCCGCCGGATTCAGCGGGGCTGCGGGGCCCGGCGGAGCTCCCGGTCCCCCTCCCGGCCCGCCCGGCACCGCCGGCCCGGGCCCGCCTGGCGCGACGGCCGGCGGTACGGGCGGCTGCCCAGGTAGGGGAGGCATTGCGGGCGGCGGTTGCCCACCACCACCCGGCGTCGGGAGTCCGGGCGGCGAGAGCGGGGGCGCACCCGGCGGCGTCACTGGCGCGGGTTTCGCGGGATTGGGCCCCGGGCGCTCTTCCTCCACGGGTGGTATCCGGACGGGCGAGTCAGGAAGTGTGACCGGGGGCGGTGTCTTCTGATCGAGCAGGTCCTGCAATGCGTTGTGCGGCGGCTTCCACGCTTTGCTCGCCACAATCTGCTCGGCGGTGCCGGTGACCGCGCTCAGGTTCGCCCCGTATGCGGTGCTGACCACCGTATTGATCGCGGTGGTCCGCTCGGTGGCATCCAGGGTGGCGTCGTTCTCGAGGGCGCTGATTTGCGCCTGCGCAGCTTCGACGATGTCGCTCACGTCCCACTTGGCCCAGGTGATCGCATCGGCGACGTACCTATGCCAGGTGATCACTGTTGCCAGACCGTTCTGCAGCTTCTCCAACTCACCGATGTTGGTGCCCAGTTCGGTCTTGGCGGCGACGGCGGCGCCGCCCGACCAGAATCCGCCGTCGAAGATGTCGCTCTGTTCGTGCTGGCAAGTTTCCAACACCGCGGTGACCTGCCGAAGCACCTCCGTGTACTGCTGCGCCCGGTCGTAGTAGTTGTCCTCGTCAACCTCCGGCCAGGCGTCCGGGGTCAGCATCTGCTCGGCATAGCCACCCATCGGCTTCGCGACACCCATGGCTTACTCCTCTCCCGGCAGCACGGGCCAGCCAATCGGCCACTGGGGGGTACCGGACATCATGGTTAGTAAGCGTAATCGAGGTTCAGCCAAGCCAACTGCGGCAAATTGAGCACCATCACCGCCCGCGGCAACCATCAACTCGTTGGCCGCCACCGGGTTTCGCTCAGGTCAAGCCGAAGGTCTCTTTGAGCGAGCCGGCGATGCCGGCGGCCAACTCGATGAGCCGCTCATGCTCGGCGTCGATGGCGGCGGTCGCCGTGGCCTGCGCGTTGCCAATCGCCTCATTGATGCGTTGCTCGACCGTGTCGGCGCCGAGCCGCAGCAGTCCGTCTTCGATGTGCAGGCCGGTCAGGCAGAGCCGCGCGTTGAGGATCACCTCGACACTCTCGGATTCGTCTGTCGCGCTGAATGATTCGGTGTCCGTCCGGTGCTGCTGGTCTTCCAGCGCCGACTGGAAAAGCTGCGCCTGGCGCAGCGCCTCTGCCACCTGGGGGTGCATCTCGATGGTCATGGAAGTCCTTACTTGTCGGTAGCTGTCTTGCGTGGGCGATTCCCGATGACGCCCTCAGTCCATGACCGCTCCTCGGTGTAGAGCGATTCGTCATCCGATTGCACGCGTTTGCCTTTGCCCTGATTTTGGCCCTGGCCGGGCCCGCCCATCGGGGCCATGCCGCCACCCATGCCACCTCCGGCCGCGCCGGCCGCGCCCGGCATCGCGCGGCCCGGGCCCGCGGCCCCGGGTGCCGCCGCGGCCGGCCGTGACGCCGCTTCGGCATCGACCGAGGGCTGCAACGGCATCGACGGCACACCGGCCCCACCGCCGCCTCCCAACGACGCCGGTTTCATCCCGGCCCCGGCAGGCATACCGGCCTTGCCCTTCATCGCGTCTTTCATGGCGGCGTCCATGGCCGCCTTGTCCGGGGCTCCCCCCATGCCGGACGGCAAGGTGGGCATCATCGGCGCGGCGGGAAGGCCGCCGTCGTCCCCTGGTAGCCCATCAGTCGGGAAGTCGGGAATCATCCCGTCGTCTTCGCCAGGCTGGTTGGGGTCGGGCGGCGGCGCAATACGCGTTGCCATCGGAGGATTCTTTGGCGTCACCGGTGCCAGCGGTAAACTTGCGTCCCGCACATAGTTGCCCAATACCTCTTCCGATGTCGTCTGCAATTCCTCGTACCGCCGCATGACATACGAAAGCCAGTTCTGAGGATCACCATTGGTTTTGTAATACTTATACCAACCGTCATTTGACTCAATGTCGTACGGCGTGGGGTGCTCCCACCGAGCCTTCTTGTGCGCGTCGTAGACCGCCTTGGCCTGGTTAGAAATCTGGAGACAATACTGCACCATGGAAAATATGTAATTGCGGTGCTGTTCGAAGTTTTGCTCAACCAGGAGCTGGCTATCACTTTCCCAGTTCACAAAAGGCCGGAACCGTTTGAGAGCGCGGTCTTGCAGCGTCCGCTGGTACGCATCCCATTGCCTCGAAAAATCGAGAGACGCCGGACCCTGGTCAGGAGCCTCAATGTCGTACGCCGCCTGCCTGACCTCGTAATAGGGATATTCAAATGGCGGGGGCGGCGGGGGCGGCTTTGGCTTCGGCAAATCCATGCCCCAGTCCTCATCCGGGTCACAGTTGATGAGCATCTGGTCGGTGCCGGCCGCGGAGGCCGTCGCCCCTGACCCGGACAGGGTGTTGTTGATGGACTGGGCGGCTTCCTCGTCAACCTCCTCATAGGCTTTGGCCGCGTTCCTCAGGGATTTCGCCAGACGTTTGTATTCCCGTTCGCAATAACCGAGGTACTCCCGAATCGTGTTGGCCGACATCGCGAGTTGTGTGGCAGCGCCGATGGCGATGGGAAGGGCGCTCGACGGTTTCGGCTCGGCCATTGGTGGAGGCGGCAGCGGTTCCTCGAGTTCGGCAGCTCTCTGTATGAGTTCGTCGTATTCGACGTTCAGCGTCTGCGTCATATCGGATCGTTCTCCTCGGTGCCACAAGGGCACCGTCGCTGGTAAGTCAGGTCCCCGCTAGCGCCGTCGCTGACGGGGCTGCTGCTAGGCATCGTTGGCGTAGCGGTTTTCGTTGGCTCGGGCGGATCGTCGGAATTAGGGTGCGGAAAATTGTCTGGTGCAACTCCCGATCACCCCTTTCCTTCGCCGGGCCATGCGGGCGGTGCAGTAGCGGGCTGAGCGCCACCGACTGCTATCGTAAGCCCCCAGCCAGCGACCGGTGTGCGCTAATTTCGAACTTCATTTTCTGATCCCGGCCGCCTGTAGCGTCGGCCGCGGGCCGGATCGTTTCCCTCGCCGCCGGAGCGGGCGGTGTCGTCAGGTATCGCGTGTTTCGAACAGGGCGCAGTAACTTCGTTGTCCTGCAGCCTTGAATTGGCGGTACAGCTTGAACCTGACGTCGCCACCTTGAATGCCGGTGAGCAACTGCTCGAGGCCGCCGAACAAGTCGTCGTACTGCTCGTCGAGCACGGCGAGGCACGGATTGGGCGGGTCCGCTTTATCCGTGTGCAGGATCCGCAGCGCGAGAACGGACAGCCGATCGATGATCGTGCCGGGGGTTTCGGTGTGCAGCCTCGCTCTTTGATTGGGCGGGCAGCGATCGAGCAGCGTCGCGTCGATGCCTTCGATGACCGAGTTGCGCTGCGCGTTGAGGTCGTCGATCAGCCGTTTTCTGCCCGCCACTTCATGGTCGTCGGCGTCCGGACGGCGGACGGCGTCCTCGTGATGCCACAGGGCGAAGTTGATCGCATGCAGCTGTAGCGCGATCGCCGCGATACTGTCAGCGGCCCCTGCGGTTTCGGGCCCGTCGCAGTGCCACGACAGCGCGAGGTCGTAGAACTGGCGCACGGCGGACAACAGATCCGGCGAAATGCATTCGGTAACAGGCGTTTCCTCGGATGGCTGAAATTCGACCACCTGCTCCTCGCGGCTCATCCACATGTCGGCCATCGCTTAGGCAAGCTCGTCGGCGAGTTCATCCAAGGCACGCAGCGCCTCTTCGACGGTGATGTCGGCCATCGTCTTCACATCGACGTGGCGGTGCGGCGCGAACCGGAACCCCCATGTCGCTGGTCGCGTCGGGCCGAAAAGCCCGACGCCGGGAACCCTCGCCAGATCGGCGGCATGGAGCATGCTGGAATCGACGCCGACGAAGAGATCCGCGGTCGCGACCAAACCCATGGTGAGGTCGAGTGGCAGCCCGAGATAGGACACCACACGGTCGCGCTCACTCCCGACGTTGAGCTCCTCGTGCCCCATCCCCACGATCCAGGCCACGAAGTCGCGATGACACGACAAAAACCGGTCCAGCAAATCGATGAAGCGGGTGACCGGCCATCGCTTTTCGGCCCAGTCGGTGTCGGCGTGCACGACAAGGACTTTGGTCTCCCGCGGGACGGCGGCGCGGATCGATCGCGCTCTCTCCTGCACTTCGGGCGCGATGGCCACCGCTTGCGCATGCTCTTCGATTCGCGCCGAAGGATCGAACAGGCGGGCCAGATTGAAGATCAGGTCGGCCGCATGGTCCACATCTTTCGGGGCCACGATGTCGTAGGAATCGTGGTCGATCTTGAAGCCAATGCTCGTCCTCGGAGCCAGGGATTCGCGAAGGGGGCGAACGAAGCTGTTCGATATCAAGTTCCACGGCACGGTGTTGATGAACACATCGACGCCTCCGGTCTTCGAAGTCAGGCTGCCGTAATCCGGCAGTTGACGCGGCGGTGGTCCCGCAGCGGGGAAGCCGGTGATATCGATGAGGCGGGGAGTGACCTCCCACAAACAGAGGTCGAAAATGAACTTGGGACAGATCATGGTGAGCGGGTTGGTGAACATCTCGCTCAGGGCTCGCACCGTCGGGAGCGTGACAATGGCCTCGCCGATTTTGCCGCCGAGATAGACAGCGGGCCGATCTACCTGCAGCAAATCACCGAGCGCGCCGCGCTGACGGCTCGGCGAGTGTTCGCCCTGCTGAACAGCAATTTCGCCCACGATCGACCATCCTCCAGCCAAAGCTTAAACGCCAAGGCGGGGACGCCGTAGCACTTATTTGGAGCCCGTCTCGGGTAAGCCCCGTGGGCGGCGAGCCCGCGCTACCGAAGTCGTTGTCGTTGAATCGGTTTGGCTCAGATCAAGCCGACCGTCGTTTGCAGCGACCCGGCAAGGCCGGCCAGCGAGGCGATCAGTTCCGCCTGCTGAGCTTGCTGCGCAGCCGACGCGCCGACCTGTGCTTTCTGCAGCGCCTCGTTGACGCGCAGCTGCACCGTGTCGGCGCCCAACCGCAGCAGCCCGTCCTCAATGTCGAGGCCGACGATGCAGCGATGCCCGTTGATGGTCACTTCGACCGTCTCGGCTTCGTCTGTGGCCGTGAAGGATTGGGTGTGTGTTCGGCGCATCTGCGACTCGAGGGCCGAACCGAACTGCTGCAACTGCTCGAGCGCCTGCGCCACCTGTGGGTGCGCGTCGGGAATCATGCCAAGAGTGCTCATCAGTGAAGGTCCTTAACCTTTGTTGAGTGTTGCGGCGTGGGCCGAATGACGGCCTCGGTCCACAACCGGGCCTGAGTCTAAAGCGACTCGGGCGATCGCGCGCGTCGAGTTTCTGCCGGCCCGGGGCGGCCTCAGGAAGCGGTTCGGCCTGCCCCGGGCAGGGCCTGCTCGTAGCGATCTTCCTCGGGTGGGGAAATCGGCCGGATCGGCAATTGCCGATGCCGGGGCGTGCTAACCACGTTGTGCCGCAAGGCCACCCGTTCGACGCCGGGGTGGCGGCCGAGGTAGCTTGTCGCGTTCGGCCACGCCACCTTGGCTTCCGGCCCGACGTGTGCGCCGACCAGCTCGGCGAATTCCCGGAAACGCGGTCCCAGCGTGACCGTCCCGCCCGCGGCCGCCGCCCGCAGGACAAGCTGAGTGAAGACTCGGGCGTCACCCGGGTTGACGCTCGCGTCGACATCGTCGAACGGGAGGTAGACCGGATAGTGGCTCGCGGTCTCACCGACCAGCACACCCGCCGATCCGATCGGCAGCTGATGGTGACGATCGGGGACCAGGATCTGGGCTTGCAACGCGGCGCGCTGGCCGCCGGAGACACGGGAAAACCCCCGTCGCTTTTTCCGCTTGTCCGGCGTCGTGAGCAGGACCGCGGACTGGGGTGCGGCCCCCGGCGCGACACGGACCCGGGTGATGGTGTGCTCGGCGGGCGCCGACCACCATACGTCCGGGCCCCCAGGGGCGGTGTAGGCGACGGTGAAACTGTTGTGGCCCTGGATCATCGACCACTTCTCCCGTTCGAAGCCGATGTCGATGGCGCGGTCGAAGTCGTCGAAGCTGCGCCCACACACCGCGTCGACCCCGTGCCTAGCCAGTTCGTCGGCGATCCGTGTCGTCGACGCCACCAGATACCGGGCCAGGCCCGCAACGCCGGCATCGCGCCGCCCTGCCGACTTGCGGGTCCGACGCGGGTCCGCGCGGACGATGATCCAGGTCCGGCGGTGCGCCGGCGCCGGGTCAGACCCGATCAGCTGCTCGTACAGGCTCACCACCTCGGCCGGCGCGCTATTGCCGACGCGGTAGCCCGCCGACACGATGTCAGCCTCCAAGTCGGGACAGTGCACCGACAACAACTGCTCCACCAGGTGGGTGTCTACCACGTCGTCGGTATGCGCCTTGCCATCGACGATGACCGTCGGGGTGAACGGGCGGGGGATGAGTTCTATGACCGCGACCAGGACTTTGCCTTTCCAGCGGACGGCCACGTGATCCCCTGGCTGCACGGTGGCGCCCACGACCGGCACCGACGGAGTATCCAGGGGACGGCGGCGCCGCACCAGCCATGCAAAGAACGCGGCCACCCAGCCGAGTAGCCGCCGACCCCGGAAAGTGACCAGCGCCAGCAGCACCGCCACACCCACCACGGTGGGACCCGCCCACACGTAGCGCGTTTTCAGAAACAGCAGGATGCAGAACGGAGCCAGCGCCGCCACCCCTAGCGCGTAGGCGGTGCTGAATCGGAGCCGTAGTGATCTCATCCTCGTCACCGCCGTCGCAGCGCTCGTCCGGTCAGCGCCGCCAGCCCCAGCGCCAGGGTCAAACCGATGATTCCCAGCGTCACTGCCTTGATCGGGCCATGATCGGGTCCCGCCACCGGCACCGGGGGTTGGATGCGATTCACCGACGGGGCGTTCGCGGGTCCCGCCGGAAGGTCCCACGTCAACGCCGCGAAGGCATCGACGATGCCCGCGCCCACCGCGTCGTCGACACCGCCACCGGGGTGTCGTGCGGTGGCGGTGATCCGGTTGATGATCTGGGCCGGAGGCAGGTCGGGGAACTTCTGTCGCAGCAGCGCCGCCACACCGGAGACATACGCCGCGGCAAACGACGTGCCGGCGATCGGCACCGGACCTTCCTTACCTGGCAACGCATCCACCGGCTCGCCGTTGTCGCCGAGTGCGACGATGTTCTCCGCGGGCGCCGCTGCGCCCACCCAGGGTCCATGCATCGAGAACTCGCTCGGCGTCCCGTTCTGGCCGACACCTCCCACCGCCAGCACCAGCGGCGCGTACCACGCGGGCGTGACGATGGTCTGCACCTGCTGCCAGCCGCGGGGATCGGCGGGAATGGACGCGTCGGGCGGCGGATTCTGCGAGCAATCACCGCCGGTGTTGCCGGCCGCGACGATGATGACGGCGCCCTTGACGTTCACCGCGTAATTGAGCGCGGCGCCCAGGCTGGACTCGTCGACCGGTTTGTGCACCTTGAAGCAGGCCGCTTCACTGATGTTGATCACGCCGGCGCCCAGATTCGCCGCGTGCACCACCGCGCGGGCCAGGCTGCGGACGGACCCGGCGGCCGGAGTCGCGTTGGGGTCGTTCTGGTTGGCCTGGTTGTCCTTCGGCTCGAAGGCCTCCGACGTCTGGCGCACCGAGAGCAGCCGCGCGTCGGGCGCGACGCCGACGAACCCGTCGGTGAGCGAGGGCCGGCCGGCGATGATGGACGAGGTGAGCGTCCCGTGGGCATCGCAGTCAGAGAGCCCGTCGCCGCCGGGGACGACGAAATCGCCGCCCGGTTCCGCGGGGACCCGGGGTGAGCCGTCCACGCCGGTGTCGATCACGGCCACCGTCACGCCGGCGCCGGTCGCGAATTTCTGCGCCTGACCGACGCCCAGGTAGGCGTTGGCCCACGGAGCGTCGTGAAAGTTGGTGCCCGGCAACGTCAATGGCGCCCTGCAGACACGCTTTTGTTCGAGGGGCTGATCGGGTCCTGTCACATCGGGCGGAAGCGCGGCCGGATCGATCGACGGCGGGGCGACTGCCCAGGCGGGAGGTGCGCAGAGCAACGTGAGAGCCAGTGTGACCGTGATCAGGAAGATACGGTGCACCGCCGAACGCTCCGTTCATATAGCCTTGCTTCGCAACCGCGGTCGCGGGCCTGAGTGCATCTTAAACTTTCCGGCGGCGTCGACACTGCTTTTCGCAGAAGGGGCGGCCGCATCGCCGGTCAATCAACAGCACTCGCGTCGTGGCAGGGTCAAAGCACAATCGGCACATGCTTTTCCGTGCACGCGGCCTTCACCGCCGCAACGACGTCTTGGGTGCGTAGCGTCTGCAGATCCTCCACCGTCACCGACCCTTTATCGACGCGATGCTGTGCGGCCACCCGCGAGTCCCGCAAC
>NZ_JBVAXR010000045.1:0-34337 GCF_055419445.1 Mycobacterium sp. IDUB_19
TGGACATGGCCTCCCGGCGGACGTTGGGGAGGAGGCGCCGGCTGTGGAGGTGGAGGTGCAGGCTCTTGCGGGGCGGGTCCTTGCTGTTGCGGGGCGGGTCCCTGCTGGGTTGGGGGAGACATCGGCTGTTGTATTCGAGGTGGCGGTGCCGCAACAGGCGGCTCGAGGGGCTTAACCGTCGGCGCCGGGATCTCGGGCGGCGGATCAGGTGTGATGTCCCCCAAGGGAGCCGGCCTGATCAGTGCGGTGAGCACCGCGCCGTGTTGGCTGGCTGCCGACCGGCCCGGTGCATCGGCCGCTGATTTCTGCCACGCCGCCGGTGTGGCGATCGTGTTCGATTTGGGCGCTGGCTTTGACGAAACGTTTGCCGAATAGCCTCCGTCTTGCGTGCGGGGCCAGGTCATCACCGGTGACTGCGCCGCACCGACCACGCTCGAGCCGCCGCTTATCAAGGCGATGATCACCGCACACTGAGCAGATATTCGCCACCTACGCATGGCCGTGGTGTTACCCGGCTCTATCGCGCCACGGTTCGATGCGGTCACATGCTCCCGTGGCCGTCGCGCCCGTCCCCTCATCTGCGGGTTCGCGCGAAAGTCCAGTGGTGATTCACGATTCCAACCAGTTACGATGTCCATCATTGCAGGCGCTAGTCGCCTCCATTGTTACCGCTGGGTGTCGATTCAATTTGACGCGGAGCCGGTGACACCGAAGGAACGGGAATCCTGGCCGTGCGCATCACCAGCCTTGCAGACGCTCTGGTCAGCGTCTCGGCGATGCTGAGCGCCGCGGTTATTTGCGCCGGCGCAGCGGCCGCCGACAGCCAGGAGGACCAGTTTGTGGCGTTGCTGGCACAACTACAGATTCCCGTCATAGACAACGTGCCCGGACTCGTCTACCGGGCCCATGAAATCTGTGGCGAACTCGATCGCGGCGCCTCGGTCCAGTCCGTAGTAGACGAGGAGACGAACACAACGTATGCGGGCAGTCCGTCTTTACACCTATTTCCCGATCGCGTTACCCGCACCGCGGTTAGATTCGTCACCGCATCAGTGACCGTCTACTGCCCAAGCCATCAAGGCCAGCTTCCGCCTCCGTAGTCACAGCTCTGACCACCTCAGCGGCACACAGGTTGGAACCCAACCATCGAAAATCGGGCCCGAAAAAGCAGCGTAGGCTTTGGGATGCCACGCTTTGGGGACATCGCCGCCTTTCCAGTCGAACCAGAAGAACGGGACCTCGGTAAGCCACACCTCAAAGAAATCGCTCAGCAGATCCCGGGCCAGGTGCGACGCCGGACACCGATGCGGGCCTCCCCCGAAACTCCAATGCCGATGCGAGCCATCCAGTTTCATATCCTGACCCGACATGACGTCCGATTCGTCGCGGTGAACCAGGCCGACACATAACTCGACAGGGGACCCGGGCGGGATCGTCGTTTCCCCGATCGTCACACTGCGAGTGGTGATTCGTGAAACGGTCTTCGCCCCGCCATCCAACCGCAGCAGCTCCTCGATGAAATCACCTTGCCGGCTTGGGCTTTCGCGTAGCTCCTGCTGAAGCATCGGCCTCCGCGCCAGCATCGCAAGTCCGGCCTTGATAGGGAACGAAGCGAACATGAAACCGCGGACCACCGACTCCATCAGTCCGATTACTTCTTCGTCGGTGACCGGTTCGGCGGCCAGGCGGCTGATCACATCAAAGCCACCCAACGGCGCTCGGCGAAGCTTTCCAACCAGGTTCGGGTTGACCGCTTCGAAACCAACGTCCGCCGGCAGCCCGCACGCCGAAACGGCTGCTGCGCAACAAAGAAAGTCAGCGATGCGCACACCATCGCAGCGGTCAAGTTTCGTCACTATCTCGCCGATGTATTGTTCGATGAGCCCACGTACGGGCTTCAACATTTCCCGCGAACTGCCCGGATTGAGCAGCTCGAGCAAGATTTCCCGGTACGGGCCGAATGGCGGATTGCCGGGCATCAGTTCGCCCTGGCGGGTGGAGAAAACTTCGCCATCACGCATGGCGGCGAGTACATCGTCGCGGCGCCATAACACGTACGTGCCGTGCGGCTCGCGCAGCACTCTTTGACCGGCCCGCTCAGCGGCAGCCTGCCATTCCCGATAACCCTTGGCTGCATCCTCGTCGGACCGCATGACCTCGAGCTCCGCCTCGACACCGGACCCGGTCACCGCACACCACCGACTTTCACGACCGGCGACCGCCGCGAACCACGCACCAACGGCGCCACCTGCAACTCCACCGCCGCCACTTTATCCGCAACATCGGCCACAGGGGGCGGCAACAGCCGCCGGTTCGTGAGCCTTCCGGCATGGGCCGCCGACGCGGCGCCGAGCGGTCGGCGCCTGT
This sequence comes from Mycobacterium sp. IDUB_19, assembly GCF_055419445.1. Taxonomy (NCBI): domain Bacteria; kingdom Bacillati; phylum Actinomycetota; class Actinomycetes; order Mycobacteriales; family Mycobacteriaceae; genus Mycobacterium; species Mycobacterium sp. IDUB_19. The sequence goes on from NZ_JBVAXR010000045.1 coordinate 2,368, forward strand.
TCTCGCCGATCTTTGGGTTGGGTACCGCCAGGATTTCTTGAGGATTCCGCAAGTGGCTCAGCCCACGGTGAGTTGGTCCACGAAAACAACTCACGAGGTTTCGCAATGATCAGCTTGATCGCTTCGGGCGTCGTCCTCTTCGCCGCCGCCGCGATGTCACCCACTGCACAGGCCGCAGCGCCTGACCGTTACGCCGTGATCGCCTGCTCCCCCGTGACCGGCTGAACAGGGTGGGAGAACAACCTCACCACTATCGAGGAGGCGACCCATATAGCGCTTGGCAACTGCCAGGTGCACGGCGATGGCTGCACCGTCGGAGTAGCGTCGTGCGCTCAAGGCGGATGAAGGAGCGCAAATGGATCTGCATCTGTCGGGCAAAACTGCCGTCGTCACGGGGGCCAGCAGGGGCATCGGTTTGGCGGTCACTAAGGCGCTCGTCGCCGCGGGCGCGCATGTGGTAGCCGGGTCACGAACCCCTGGAAAGCAACTGCCCCTGCTTGAAGAAAGTGGGCAGGTGTCGTTCGTGTCCGTAGACCTGACCCAGCCCGGTGCCGCCGAAGAATTGATCGCGGCGACGACGTACCGCGGCGGGATCGATATTTTGATCAACAACGTCGGCGGTGCCACCGTCCGCCCGGGTGGACTCGCTGGCATTTCCGACGACGAGTGGCGTGCGTCCTGGGATCTGAATGTGATGGGCGTGGTGCGTCCGACCCGCGCGGCGCTGCCGGAGATCGAGCGGCGCGGCGGCGGTTCCATCATCATCGTCAGTTCGATCAGCGCCTATGCTCCCGGCCCGGATACCTACGACTACGGCGCCGCCAAAGCCGCTGTCGCCAACTTTGCTAAGGCATTGTCAAAAGAGCTGGCGCCCAAGAACATTCGCGTCAATTCGGTCAGCCCGGGCGCGGTGTCGACGGAGCCGTGGATGCAGCCGGGCGGGTTGGCCGACGGGTTCGCCGCGATTAGCGGTCAGACGGCCGACGAGGTTAGGGCGGAGCTTGCAAGCTCCGCGCCGACGGGGCGGTTCACCACTCCTGAAGAAGTCGCTGACCTCGTTGTGTTCCTGGCCAGCGACCGCACCGGAAATATCACCGGATCCGACTACCGCATCGACGGCGGATTCGTCACCACCGTCTGACAGTTTCCCGCCGAACGCTAGCGAACGCCGGTAACGACGACAAACCTGGTAGCTCGCGATATCCCTTGACGGCAGCAGGATTCACTGCATGACATCGTCGACTTCTGATGCGCGTGGCACATCCACTGTCGTCGCGAAGTTCATCGGTTGGGAGCGCTCAGCTAGCATCAACGTACCTGGGATGGGCAACGTCCAAGAAGATGCACTAGACCTCATCGATAGGCGCGAGCGTGCCGCCAGTGCAACCAGAAAGGCCCAGGATCTATTGGCTACGGCGTCGGAGGTGGCGGAGCGGGAGGAGGTGGCGGAGCGGGCGGTGTACTCGGGTGCTGAGTGCCGCGCGCCGGGGGCTGATTGTTGATGGGCCCACAGTTTATGCCGAGCCAGCAGATGATCGGGTGCACCCGCACGGCGCCGCCTCCTGCGGAGGTATCCCCCGGAGACCCGGGCGCGGCAGGCGCAGCGGATACAGCATGCATCGCGTTGGTCGGGCCACTTTCGGCGCCAACGCCCCCCGCCACCAACGCGACCGCGGCCGCACCGCCGCACAGCGCGGCGAGGGTCCTGGTTTTGCGATTGGTCATAGTTCCCGAGTGTACGGAGTAGCACGGTCGCCCGCCGCGACCTGTGCACAGACCGAAACACACTGCTAACAGCCGGTCGCTCTGTCGGGCTGACAGGATTTGAACCTGCGACCACTTGACCCCCAGTCAAGTGCGCTACCAAACTGCGCCACAGCCCGTGCGCCAGTGAGTCCACCGGCAGCAGCTCGAAAGCCTACCGCAGCCGGACCCTCGAGCCGCCATTGCATGGCTGACCTGCGAGTCTCTCAATCGCCCGCCTTGTCGTGGAACCACACTTCGACCTTCTCCACCCAGCCGCGCAGCGCCTCGGCGACTTCGGCCTCGCGCCGGTGGAACCGCTGCGAAGGAACCGGCACGCTGACCGCGACCATCTCGTCACTCACGCCCGTCAGCACCGCGCCCACGGCGCAGATGCCCTCGCTCTGCTCTTCGCGGTCGTAGGCGATGCCCTCGGCTTTGATGCGGTCGAGCTCCTTACGCAACACCGCGGGCGTGGTGATGGTGTTCGCGGTGAGCCGGGCGAGTCGACTGGGCATCGCCCGAGCCTGTTCCTCGGCCGGCAGGTTGGCCAGCAGCGCCTTGCCGTTGGCGCAGCAGTGCAGCGGAAACGACTCGCCCACAGCGCTAATGGCGCGCAGGCGGTGCGGCGAGACGACTTGATCGACGAAGGTCGCGCGATCGCCGTCCAGGATCGACAGGTCGACGGTCTCCTCCAGCTCGCGGGACAGCTCTTCCATGAACGGGTGCAGGTCGATCACGACGCTGCGGCGCGCGGTGCTTGCCATGCGGGCGATCTCGGGGCCCAGCCGATATCGACCCCGCGCCGCGCGCGAGGCCACCAGGCCTTCGTCGTCGAGCGCGTTGAGGATCCGACTCACGGTCGAGCGCGCCATTCCCAGCCGTTCGCCGATCTCGGCCTGGCTCAATCCACCGGGATGCGCCTGCAGCAGCCGCAGCATCTCGGCCGCGCGGGCGATGACCTGAATTCCGGTGCCACGGGCCTCTTCTGACTCGACGCTCACGTCAGGTCCCGGTCTCGATGCGGTAGGACCCGGTGGGGTCGATGATCGCCACCAGCCGCACGATACAGCCGTCGCCGCCAACCCAGCGCCAGGGGAACGCCGCGAACGTGACGCGCTTACCGGTGACCTTATCCAGGTCGCCGCCCACATTCTCGAAGCCGTAGATACCCTTGGACAGAATCGCGCGGTGACACGGCTCCCACTCCGGGAAATCGTCGAGCACCTTGCGGCCGGTCTGCTCTTCGTATTCCTTTACCGCCCAAGGCAACAGGCCGCCCGTATGCTCCGCGGGGCCGTGCGGAGCGATCGAGGTGGCCAGCGGATGGTCCAGCGCCTGAGTATCCGTACCGACGGCTTTGACGCCCTTGGCAGCGAACCACTCCCCGGCTTCCTTGTAGAAGCCCGGCGAGTACGCGTAGTACTCGGCACTGTCGGCGTAGGTGTGGTGCCAGCCGGTGTTGACGACGACGATGTCGCCAGGCCGGATCTGCGGCGTGGCGTTCTCCAGGTCCTCGGCGGTGACGACCTCCCATTTCTTCTTCGGGATCGATACGACGACCCCGGTGCCGAAGAACGCGCTGAGCGGGATCTCGTGCAGGAACGGCGTGCCTTCGACCACGTGTGCCGGCGCGTCGATGTGCGTGCCCGAATGCATGACCGTGGTGATCTTTTGGGTGAGGACGCGACTTCTGGCCATGTTGTGCAATCGTTCGATCTTGACGTCCTCGAAGTAAGGCCACGCCGGCACGCCATGACCCCACGGATGGGACAGGTCGTAGAACTCCAGGTTCGACTCGGCATCGCCGAGAGGCCAAGTGAAACTCATGGCTATGTCATCCTTCCTGCGTCAGCATGCGGTGTAGCCGCCATCCAGGTACATCACCTGGCCGGTGTAGAAACTCGACGCGTCACTGAGCAGATAGATCAGCGCACCGACAAAGTCCTCCGGTTCGGCGAAGCGGCGCAACGGGATTCGGGCGAACATCGCCTCGCGGGTTGCGCGCCCCTTGTCGTCGTCGGCGTACATCCACTCGGTCAGCTCCGACCGGAAAACCGTTGGCGCCAAGGCATTTACCCGAATTCCCTGCGCGCCCCATTCGGCGGCCAACGACTTCGCCAGCAGGTCGGTGGCCGCCTTGGACGGGCAGTAGGCGCTGTAGCCGGCGGGATGACCGAGGCTGCCGCGCACCGAGGAGACCAGCACGACGCTGCCTCCCCCGCCCTGCTGCAGCAGCACCCGCCCGGCCGCCTGGCACACCAGCCACGCGCCTCGTGCGTTCGCGCGCATCACGTCGTCGAAGTCGCCGACGGACATCTCGGTAACGGGCGCGACGTGGTTCATGCCCGACGCGACCAGGACGCCGTCCAGCCGGCCATGCCGGGCGACGGCCGCCTCGACCATGGCCTGGGCATCGGCCGGGGTCTCGGGGCGACGGGCGACCACAGCGGCGTTCTCGATGCCGGCGTCGGCCACCAGCTCGTTGAGGCGATCGGCGTTGCCTGCGGTCAGCGTTAGCCGAGCGCCTGCTTCAGCCAACGCCCTTGTTGCTGCGCTGCCCAACGAACCGGTCGCGCCGGTGATCAATATCGACTTGTCTTGCACGCCGAACCTGAACCGCGCCGCGCTCACTGAGCCTCCACTAATTCCCGCAATACGGGTATATAGACCCGCTATGTGAGAGCTTATGGGCGAGGCGCGAGGAATGTCAACGTTGCGTGCGTGTAGTGGGCGTCGAGTGTGCGCTGAGGGCGAGAAAATCGCGGGATTTCCGCCCAGGCCGCACACTCAAAGCCCTGGACGCACACCCGACGCGGCGGCAATGGGAGCGCGGCGGCATTAGCCCTCAGCGGCGCTTGGCAGTTCGCTTCTCGCGTACCCGCACGTTGATCCGGATCGGGCTGCCCTCGAAGCCGAACGTCTCGCGCAGTCGCCGCTCCAGGAAGCGTCGGTAGCCGGCCTCGAGAAAGCCGGTGGTAAACAGCACGAAGGTCGGCGGCCGGGCGGTGGCCTGGGTGGCGAACAGAATGCGCGGCTGCTTGCCGCCCCGCACCGGCGGCGGCGTGGCCGAAACGATCTCCTTGACCCAGGTGTTCAGCGGGCCGGTCGGAATCCGGGCGTCCCACGACGCCAGCGCGGTCTCCATCGCCGGCACCAGCTTCTGCACCGCCCGCCCGGTCTTGGCGGAAATGTTGACCCGCTGCGCCCACTGCAGCTGCGCCAGCTCGCGGTCGATCTCGCGGTCCAGCAGCTCGCGGCGATCCTCATCGACCAGATCCCACTTGTTGAAGGCCAACACCAGCGCACGCCCCGCCTCGATCACCATCGAGAGCACCCGCTGGTCCTGCTCGGTCAGCTGCTGGGACGCGTCGATCAGGACGATCACGACCTCGGCGGAATCGATGGCGGAGTGTGTGCGCACCGACGCATAGAACTCGTGGCCGCTGGCCTGCCCAACCTTGCGGCGCAAGCCCGCAGTGTCGACGAAACGCCAGATCTTGCCGCCCAATTCGATCAGCGAGTCAACCGGGTCCACCGTGGTTCCGGCCACGTCGTGGACGACCGAACGTTCGTCACCGGCCAGCTTGTTGAGCAGTGAGCTCTTGCCGACGTTCGGCTTGCCGACCAGCGCCACCCGCCGGGGACCGCCGGGCGCGGGCGCCGCTTCGGACACCGCGGGCAATACGGCCAGCACCTCGTCGAGCAGATCGGCCACGCCGCGACCGTGTATCGCGCTGACGGCGTGCGGCTGACCGAGACCCAGCGACCACAGGGCGGCCGCATCCGATTCGACTTTGTCGCTGTCAACCTTGTTGGCAGCCAAGAATACTGGCTTGCCGGAGCGCAGTAGGATGCGAGCGGCGGCCTCGTCGGCGGCGGTCGCGCCGACCGTGGCGTCGACCACCAGGATCACCGCGTCGGCGGTCCGCATCGCCACCGACGCCTGCTCGGCCACCAGCTGCTGCAGGCCCTTGGCATCGGGCTCCCATCCCCCGGTGTCCTGTACGACGAACCGGCGTCCGGTCCACAGCGCGTCGTAGGAGACCCGGTCGCGGGTCACGCCGGGAATGTCCTGCACCACCGCTTCGCGCCGCCCCAGGATCCGGTTGACCAGTGTCGACTTGCCGACGTTGGGACGGCCGACAATCGCCACCACCGGCGCTGGACCGGCTTCGTCGAACTCCGCCGATTCGGAATCGACTACCTCCCAATCGCTTTCGTCGGACCAGGTGCCGTCCTGCGTCACCGCACTGCCTCGCTTCGCTGTTTGACCAACTCCAGCAGGTGGTCGATCACCTGCGCCTCGGTCATGTCGCTGGTGTCGACGGTCACCGCATCGGACGCCGGCCGCAGCGGCGACACCGCCCGGGTGGAATCCAGATGATCGCGACGCCGTACGTCGGCCAGCACGCCGTCGTAATCGTCGACCAGACCCGCGGCGACGTTCTGGTCGTTGCGACGCCGGGCGCGGGTTTCGGCCGACGCGGTCAAGAAGATCTTCACCGGCGCGTCGGGCAGTACCACGGTCCCGATGTCTCGACCCTCGACGACGACACTGCCCGGCCCTTCGGCCATTTCGCGTTGCAGCGCGACAAGCCGGGTACGTACGGCGGGAACCGACGACACCGCCGACACCGCTCCGGTGACCTGGTCGCCGCGGATCTCGACCGAGACGTCTTCTCCGTCCAGGAAATACCGGTCACCGTCGGGCACATAGTCCACCGACATCCGCACCGTCTCCGCAATCCTCGCGACCGCCTCGGCGTCGGCCGGGTCGATACCGGCGCGCAAGGCCGCCAGCGTCACCATCCGGTACATGCCGCCGGTGTCCAGGTAGCGCGCCCCCAGGGCTTGCGCCAATCCCTTTGACACCGAAGACTTTCCGGTCCCCGCGGGGCCGTCGATCGCCACCGCAATGCCAATGATCACAGGCCCACCGCTTTGTACAGCTGCCCGACCTCGTCTTGGCGCAACGCCCGGATACTGCCCGGTCGCTGCTTGCCCAGCGATACCGTACCGATCTCGGTGCGGACCAGTGCCTCCACCGGGAAACCCACTGCCTCCAGCATCCGGCGCACGATACGGTTGCGTCCTTCGTGTAACGTCAAGCGCACCAACGTCTTTCCAGGGATCGCATCCACCACGGCGAAGTCGTCGACGCGCGCCGGACCGTCCTCCAGCTCGATACCGGCCCGCAGTTTCTTGCCCACCCCGCGCGGCACCGTCCCGCTGACTGTCGCCAGATACGTCTTGGGCACTTCGTGGGAGGGGTGCATCAGCCGGTGTGCCAGCTCGCCGTCGTTGGTCAGCAGGATCAGCCCTTCGGTGTCGGCATCCAACCGCCCCACGTGAAAGAGCTTCTTGTTGCCCCGCACTCGCCGCTCGATCAGGTCGCCGATGCACGGTCGGCCGCGATCGTCGGACATGGTCGAGAGCATCCCCCGCGGCTTGTTCAGCGCCAAATACACCTGGGATTCGTCGACGACGATCCTGGCGCCGTCCACTCGTATCACGGAGGCATCGGGGTCGACCCGGGTGCCGAGCTCGGTCACCACGCGCCCGTCCACCTCGACGCGGCCGTCGAGGATCAACTTCTCGGCGGCCCGGCGCGATGCAATTCCGGCCTGGGACAACACCTTTTGCAGCCGGATCCCCTGATCGTCGACCATCAATCCTGGTCCACGTCGAACGACAGCGACTGTTCGGGCGCCTGGCTGCCCGACAGTTTGATGAAACGTGGCTCGCTGTCCAGGGACTCGCTGAGGTCCTCGATCGTGTCGACGTCGGGAAGCAGCGGCGCGATATCGGGCAGATCGGTCAGCGACTCCAGCCCCAACCGCTCCAGGAACAGCTCGGTGGTGGCGAAGGTGATCGCACCGCTGTCCTCGTCGGCGCCGGCCTCGGTGATCAGCCCGCGTGCCAGCAGGGTGCGCATGACGGCGTCCACGTTGACACCGCGCACCGCGCTCACCCGCGCGCGGGTCACGGGCTGGCGGTAGGCCACCACGGCCAGGGTCTCCAGCGCGGCCCGGGTGAGTTTGGACCGCGCGCCGTCCAGCAGCAGCTTCTCCACATAGGGCGCGAACCGGGCGCGGGTGTACATCCGCCATCCCTCCCCGGTTTTCCGCAAGTCGATGCCGCTGTCGCGTGCGGTGAATTCCTCGGCCATCACCGCAAGCTTGGCGGCGATGCGGTAGACGGGTTGCTGCGTGGCCGCGGCCAGTGCCTCGTCGGTGACCGGGGTGTCAACCACCAGCAGCAGGGCCTCCAACGCGGAGCCGAGTTCCTCGGGCTCCATGGGAGCTGCCTCGGCGATTTCCGGGATCCCGATGTCGAGATCGATGCCCAGATCGAGATCGGGCGATTCTTCAGTCACGGTTGGTCTCGCACTTCTCGCGCTTCTCGGGCGTTCACTCGGCTTCCGCCAGGGTTTCGGTGGTCGGACGCTCCCCGGTCCACGAAATCTGGAGCACGCCAAGCGGCTCCGACTGGTCGAATGCTACCGCCCGGGACCGATACAGATCGAGCAGCGCCAGGAAGCGCCCGACGACCTCCATCGGCATCTCGCAGTCGGCGACCAGCTCGGAAAACGTGGCCCATTGACCGCTGCCCCGCGCCTCCAGGATCGCCAGCAGCTTCTCGGCCTGCTCGGGAACCGACACATTGAGGTCGTGCAGATGGCCGATGGACACCGTCGGCACCGGCCGCGGAGTGAACGCGATCGCGGCGATCTGGGCGAAACGCTCGGCGTCGACACCGATCATCACTTCCGGAAGCAGTTCGGTGAACCGGTCCTCCAGCGACACCGAGCGCGGGTAGCTGCGCAATGCGGTGGCTTCCAGCTCGGCGAACATCTCCGCGACGTGCTTGAACGCGCGGTACTGCAGGAGCCGGGCGAACAGGAGGTCACGCACCTCGAGCAGCGCGAGGTCTTCTTCGTCGTCGATCTGTCCGGCCGGCAGCAGCCGGGCCGCCTTGAGATCCAGCAGCGTCGCGGCGACCACGAGGAATGCGGTGGTCTCCTCCAGGTCCAGTTGGCGGCCGATCTCGCGGGTATAGGCGATGAAGTCGTCGGTGACCCGATGCAGCGCCACCTCGGTCACGTCGAGACGATGCGCAAAGATCAGCTGCAGCAGCAGGTCGAACGGCCCCTCGAAGTTGGTGAGGTGGACCTGGAAGCCGTTCTGCGCTGGCGCCTCACCATTCGTTGTGTCGTTCACGCGCCAAATCGGTCGATGAACTCGCGGGCCAGAGCGCGATAGGCGATGGCGCCCGTCGACTTGGGCGCCCAGGTGGTGATGGGTTCGCCCGCCACGCTGGTCTCCGGGAAACGGACGGTGCGGGTGATCACGGTGTCGAACACTAGGTCACCGAAGCGTTCCACGACACGGGCCATCACCTCGCGGGCGTTGACGGTGCGCGGGTCGTAGCGGGTCAGCAGGATGCCGCTGATCTCCAGCTTCGGGTTGAGCCGGTCGCGCACCTTGTCGACGGTGTCGGTGAGCAGCGCCAGGCCGCGCAACGAGAAATACTCGCATTCGGTGGGGATGACGACGCCGTCGGAGCAGGCCAGCCCGTTGACGGTGAGCAGGCCCAGCGACGGCTGGCAGTCGATCAGCACGTAGTCGTAGCGGTCCAGCACCGGATGCAGCGCCCGGCCCAGTGTCTGCTCCCGGCCCACCTCGTTGACCAGCTGGATCTCGGCGGCCGACAGATCGATATTGCTGGGTACCAGGTCCAGGTGCTTGACCCGGGTGGACAGCAGTACGTCGTCGATCGAGACCCGCGGCTCCACCAGCACGTTGTGAATGGTCTGTTCCAGCTCGTAGTGCGGGACGCCGAGGCCTGCGGACAGCGCGCCCTGCGGATCCATGTCCACCAGCAGCACCCGCCGGCCGTACTCGGCGAGCGCGGCGCCCAGGTTGATCGTCGACGTGGTTTTCCCGACGCCACCCTTCTGGTTGCACATCGCAATCACCTTGGCCGGACCGTGCGAGGTGCGCGGCTGCGGTTCCGGGATGGCCCGCGGCGGACGTCCCGTCAAGCCGATCTCGACGGCGCCGTCCGGGTGCTCGGTCATCATGCCCGGGGTGTTACGAAGGTGAACATCGTCGCAAAGTCTAACGGGTTCACGAGCGTAAACCGGGCGACCCGCAGGCAAGATAACCAGGGAATATGTGCGGAGAGCGCCGGTAGCGCCCGCCGAACCGTTCAGAGTTAACTTCAGTCACACCAGCAACATTCGACCCACGCTCGGCAGGGCTATCGTGGGTGACTATGGATCTCAAACGACGGATACCGCTGCTGCGGTGGTCGGTCTTGCGGATGGCCACCGGAGCTCGCAACATCACCACGACGGGTCAGATCGGCGACGGACGCGAAGCGGCCGCGGTCGAGTACGTCCTGCACAACGCGCGGGCCGGCGATGTCGACGACGTGCTGGCCACCATCGACAAGTTCGCCTACGAGAAGTCGCTGCTGATCAACGTCGGCGACGAGAAGGGGTTGCTGCTCGACGCCGCCGTGCGCCGGGCCGAACCAGCGCTCGCGCTGGAGCTGGGCACCTACTGCGGCTACGGCGCTCTGCGTATCGCCCGGGCCGCCCCGACCGCCAAGGTGTTCTCCGTCGAGCTCGCCGAGGCCAACGCCGCCAACGCCCGGCGGATCTGGGCGCATGCCGGTGTCGCCGACCGGGTGACGTGTGTCGTCGGCACCATCGGCGACGGTGGACGCACGCTCGACGCGCTTGCCAATGAGCACGGATTCACTTCTGGCGCACTCGATTTCGTATTCCTCGACCACGACAAGGATGCCTACCTGAACGACCTGTTGAGCATCGCGGATCGGGGCTGGCTGCATACCGGCTCGATCGCGGTCGCCGACAACGTCCGGGTGCCGGGCGCGCCGAAGTACCGCGAGTACATGCGCCAGCAGCAGGGCAAGCTGTGGAACACCGTCGAGCACAAGACGCATCTCGAATACCAGTCACTGGTGTCCGACCTGGTGCTGGAGTCCGACTACCTCGGCTGACTTGGGCGCCGAGCGTCGACTTGTCGGGGGGATTTCGCCCTCTTGGGCCCAACAATTCGACGTTCGGCGCAAAAGGACTATTGAGCCCGGGGGTGGGCGCCGGCCCACACTTCGCGCAGCGCATGCATGGTGACCAGGGTGTAGATCTGTGTGGTCGTCACCGAGGCATGGCCGAGCAGCTCCTGCACGACCCGCACGTCGGCGCCGCCCTCCAGCAGGTGGGTGGCGAACGAATGCCGCAGCATGTGCGGCGACACCCCCATGGAGATCCCGGCGCGCTCGGCGGCGTCCTGCAGCACTTGCCATGCGCTCTGCCGCGACAGCCGCCCACCCCGGGCGTTGAGGAAGATCGCCGCCGTACCGCGGCCTCGACGAGCCAGCTCCGGGCGGCCGCGCACCAGGTAGGCATCCAGCGCCTGCACGGCGGGACGCCCGATCGGGACCAGACGCTGCTTGCCGCCCTTGCCGCGCAGCAGCACCGACCTGGCCTGGGTATCGATGTCGTCGACGTCGAGGCCGACGGCTTCGGAGATCCGCGATCCGGTCGAGTACAACAGTTCCAGCAGCGCCCGGTTGCGCAGCGTCAACGGCCCGTCCGACGGGCTCTCACCGCCCGCCCCTTCCAGCAGTGCCAGCACCTCGTCGATGGTCAGGCTCTTGGGGAGCCGTCGCCCCGGCGTCGGGGGCCGTACCGCGCGTGCGACATCCAATTCGGCCAGGCCCTCGGCGGCGGCAAACCGGTGCAGGCCCCGCACCGCGATCAGCGCCCGCGCCGCCGACACCGCTGACAATCCGACGGCCCCGGAATCGGGATCGCCGCGGCGCAGTGCCACCAGGAACTCGCTGACGTCGTCTTCGCCGACCTTGGCCAGATCGTGAATCCCGCGATCCGCCAAGTGTTTCGAATAGCGACGTAGGTCGCGCCGGTAGGAGCTGAGTGTGTTGGCCGCTACTCCCCGCTCGATGGTCAGGTGGTCGAGATAGCCCTGCATTTGTGTTTCGAGCGTGAGCGCTGTCGTCATTTCGCGGCCTGCCCCGCTTTTCGAGCGGCAAAAGCATTGGGCTTGTCCTGCCACGGGATGTCCACCGGCCGCGGCCGCGCGAACCCCGTCGTCACGGCGTGGGCAGCCAAAATGCCCGCCACGGCAATGGAATTGACGACCTCACCGCCGAACACCAGGCGCACTGCCTCCTCGATCGGGACCCAGCGCATCTTCATGTCGGCTTCTTCGTCGTGCCCGTCGGGGCGGCCCACCTCGGTCAACCCGGTGGCCAGGTAGACCCGTACCGATTCGTCGCTGTACCCGGGCGCGGTGTCGAGGTCGACGAGCACTTGCCAGGTGTCAGCCTGCAGGCCGGCCTCCTCCTCGAGTTCGCGGGCCGCCGAGAGGTGCGCCGGCTCCCCCGCTATGTCGAGCAGACCCGCCGGCAACTCCCACAAACGCCGGCCGAAGGTGTGTCGGTACTGGTAGACCATCGCGATGCTCCGGTCATCCTTCATCGCCACGATGGCTACCGCACCGTAGTGCTCCAGCACCTCCCGCGCCGCGGTGTTGCCCCCGGGCATCCGCACCTCGTCGCGGCGCAGCGCGAAAATCTTTCCGGTGTACAGCGTTTCGCTTGACGCCGTCTCGAAGACGTGGTCAGCCACGAGTGGCGGGTTCGGGAATCGACCGCTCGGCACTGTCTCTTTGCTGGTTGCCGTTGGACGTGTGCTCCGGAATTTCCACCGGAAGCTGCTCGCCCTTCTTGTAGTCGATGGCCGCGCCGACGAATGCGACGAACAGCGGGTGCGGCCGGGTGGGCCGGCTCTTCAATTCGGGGTGGGCCTGAGTGCCGACGACGAAAGGGTGAATGTCTGACGGGTATTCGACGAACTCCACCAGATGGCCGTCCGGCGAGGTCCCGGAGAACCGCAGCCCGCTTTCGGCGATCCGGTCGCGGTAAGCGTTGTTGACCTCGTAGCGGTGCCGGTGCCGCTCGGACACCTCGGTGGCCTCATATGCCTGCGCCACAATCGAATCCGGCTCGAGCACCGCGGGGTATGCTCCCAGCCGCATGGTGCCGCCGAGGTCGGCTTCACCGGCCACGATGTGTTCCTGATCGGCCATCGTGGAGATGACGGGATCGGTTGTGCCCGGCTCGAATTCGGCGGAGTTGGCATCGGTGAGACCGACCGACCGGGCCGCTTCGATCACGATGCACTGCAGCCCGAGGCATAGACCCAACACCGGCAGCCCGCGAGCCCGCGCATACCGGATGGCGCCGATCTTGCCCTCGATGCCGCGGATGCCGAACCCGCCGGGGATCAGCACACCGTGCACGTCGCTCAGCGCTGACGCTGCACCGGCGGCGCTTTCGCAGTCGTCGGAGGCCACCCAGACTATTTCGACCTTGGCGTGGTGCTTGAACCCGCCGGCGCGCAGCGCCTCGGCCACCGAAAGGTAAGCGTCGGAAAGATCAACATACTTGCCCACCAACGCAATTCGCACCGTTTCGTGGGGTTCGTGAACCCTGCGCAGCAGGTCGTTCCATTGAGTCCAGTCGACGTCGCGGAACGGCAGGTTAAGCCGGCGGACCACGAAGGCGTCGAGCTCCTCGCGGTGCAGCACCTTGGGGATGTCGTAGATCGAAGGCGCGTCCGGGGTGGAGATGACGCCGTCGATGTCGACGTCGCACATCAGCGCGATCTTGTTCTTCAGCGCCTCGGGGACATCGCGGTCGCAGCGCAGGATCAGCGCGTCCGGGCTGATACCGATGCTGCGCAGGGCCGCCACCGAGTGCTGAGTCGGCTTGGTTTTGAGCTCGCCGGACGGGGCGAGGTAGGGCACCAGCGACACGTGCAGGAAGAAGACGTCGTCGCGGCCGAGATAGTGCCGGACCTGGCGGGCCGCCTCGAGGAAGGGCTGCGATTCGATATCGCCAACGGTGCCGCCGATTTCGGTGATGACGACGTCGGGGCGATGGCCGTTGGCGTCGGGCTCGGCCATGGCCAGGATGCGCCGTTTGATCTCGTCCGTGATGTGCGGGATCACCTGGACGGTGTCGCCGAGGTATTCGCCGCGTCGCTCCTTGGCAATGACGGTTGAATAGACTTGCCCGGTAGTGACATTCGCCGAGCCGGATAGATCGCGATCCAGGAACCGCTCGTAGTGCCCGACGTCGAGGTCGGTCTCGGCGCCGTCCTCGGTGACGAAGACCTCGCCGTGCTGGAACGGGTTCATCGTGCCCGGGTCCACGTTGAGATACGGGTCGAGCTTTTGCATCGTCACATGCAATCCGCGGGCGGTCAGTAGCTGGCCAAGGCTACTAGCGGTCAAGCCCTTGCCGAGTGAGGACGCAACCCCACCGCTGACAAAGAGGTGCTTGGTGGCGGATTGCGGGTGCTTACGCACAGGCGACCTCCGTGAAGACGGGCAGGGCGTCGATTTCGTCGAGCTTTTGAATAGCTGGGCCTGCCGACCCACGGAAATCAACCCTAACACCAGCGACCCCACGCCGCGGCTAACACGCCCGGCAACGGCCGGTCGGCTATCGACGTACTACTGCGGCACGGTGATCGACGTGGCGCCGTGACCGGTGCCGTATTGCCCCACATGGCCGCCATTGAGCAGGTCATGCAGGCCGAGGATTGCGGTGATTCGCCCGGGCGCGGCGTCGAGGTCGTCGACGGTGCTGATCGCGGAGTTGATGCCGGCGTCCGCGCGTGCGACCGCGACCGCGGCACCTCCGGTCGCCGATCCGTCCCGCCCGGCCAGCACCGTGCCCGAGCCATGTGGTGCCAGCGCGGCGGAGAAGCGGGCCACGCTGACTCCCTGATTGCCGGCATCCTGCGGTAGCGCACCACCGGTCACGATCAGGGCGGCGTTGGCCGCTGCCATGTGGTCGCTGGGCTGATAGGTGACGAAGCCGGTGTCGCGCAGTGCCGCCAACACTGTCTCGCGCGCAGTGTCATCGACTGGTGGGATCGCGGGGTTGGCGTTGATCAGCAGGGCGATGCCCAGCAGGTCGCCGGCCTGCGATCCCTGGTCGACGAGTTTGGTGCTCAGCTGTTGACCGGCCGGCAGCACGGACGAGTTCACCACCGTCCGCAGTTTCTCCGCGGAGTTGGCGTCGACGAACTCTTGGGTTAGCGACACCGTCCCGGTGACGGTCGCGCCGGCCTGGCCGGCGATCTTCGAGACCGCCGCGACGTCGTCATCCTTGGCGTCCGGCGTGCGGAAGACGACGATCGACTTGCCTGCCAGCGCGTCGTGCACGATCCGGCCGACCAGTTGGTTGTCGAAATTGTTTGCCGCGCTGAGCTTTTCGTTCAGGACGTTCTTCTGGTCGTTGAGCCCGTTGATCTGCGAGTACAGGTCCCGCTTCTCGTCACGCAGGCTGGACAGCAGGGTGTCGGACAAGAAGCCCGAACCCAGCACGACGCCGACGGCCAACGCGAGAAAGACCGCGGCCAGCGAGAAGGCGTGTTGGCGTAACGAGATCATGAGCACACCGTCCTGACAGAGACTAGGTGACCAAGTGCTGAATCCAGAGGGAGAAATGGTTCCAGTAGTCGGTGGCCCAATGCAGCACCACGCCGTCGGTGCGGGACACCCACAGCGCGACGATGACGGCGATCAGCATCGTCAGCGCCAGCAGCGCAATGGCGCCGCCCGAGATGTGGTTGCGGTAGAGCGTGGCGACCGCCTTGGCGTCGACCACCTTCTCCCCGACCCGGAGCCTGGTCAGGAACGTCGACGGGTTGCTCTGGGTCCGCGTCCGGTCGAAGAACGTCTCGATGTTGGCGGTGTGACCGGCAGTCACGAGCAGAGCTGCGCCGTGGTGGTCGGCCAGTAGTAGGGCCAGGTCCACAGCCGAGCCCGCGGCCGGGAAGGTCATCGCCCCGACTCCCAGATCCTGAATGCGTTCCAGGCCGGGTGCGTGGCCGTCGGCGTCGGCCGGCAGCACCACATGCGCGCCACACTTGAGGGCCTCGGTGCTGATCTGCTCCGGGTCGCCGACGATGAGCTGCGGCCGGTAGCCCGCCTTGCGCAGCACGTCCGCGCCGCTGCCCACGCCGATGAGCACCGGCTGATACTCCTTGATGAACGGCTTGAGGGAGCGCAGATCGTCAGCGGCGCTGTCCTCGTCGGCGACGATCACCACATGGCGGCGGCGCATGTCGAGGTCGACGTCGGGAATGCCGATACCGTCGATCAGCAGCGGGCTCTCACTTTTGATGAACTCAATTGTGTTGCCGGCGAACGCCTCCAGGTGCGCGGCCAGGCCGCTCTTGGCCTCGCGCATCAGGTCGGCGATGTCATGGTCGGTGCGCTCGGTGCCGCGGCTCAGCCGTCGCTCGCCTGCGTACACCCCGCCTTCATACAGGCGAATCTTGGAGCCGTCCTTGACCTTCTTGAAGATGTCCGGCCCGGTCTCGTCGATCAGGGTCACGCCGTTGTTGACCAATACCTCCGGGCCCATGTTCGGGTACCGGCCGGAGACCGATGGCGATGCGTTGACGACGGCGGCGATGTCGGCTTCCACCAGCGCTTCGGCGGTGATTCGATCCAGATCCAGGACGTCGAGCACCACGATGTCACCCGGGCAGACCCGACGCAGCAGGCGGTCGATGTTGCGATCCACCCGTGCGGTGCCGGTCAGACCCGGCCGGGAAGCATTACGTGTAAGCAGCCCTGACATCTTCATGGGGGCGATTCTGTCCGCGATGAACGGCGCATGCGTGGAGGCGCGCCGTAACATCTGCCCCAGAAGTTATCTAGAGTCACATCTGTAACAGGGCGATCCCGATCTGGTGTCGAAAGTCGACTTGTTGGGCGGAATGGGCAGCTCTCCCCGCAACAAGTCGACGCTCGCGGGGTTTTCGAGCGCTAGATCTCATCGTTCTGGGCGCCGTCGAGCAACTCCCGGGCGTGGGCGCGGCCGCTGTCGGATTCGCCCAGCCCGGCCAGCATCCGCGCCAGCTCGGCGACCCGCTCGTCGTCGGTCACCCGCCGCACCACACTGGTCCCCCTCGGCCCGGCCGGATGCACCACCAGGTGCACGTCGGCGTACGCCGCGACCTGCGGCAAGTGGGTGACCACGATGACCTGGTGGGTGCGGGCCAACCGCGCCAACCGCCGGCCGATCTGGACGGCTGCCCGGCCGCCGACGCCGGCGTCGACCTCGTCGAACACCATCGTGGTGCCCGCCGCCGACGCGGCCAGCACCACTTCCAGGGCCAGCATCACCCGGGACAGCTCGCCACCGGAGGCGCTCTTGGCCAGCGGCAGCACCGTTATGCCGCGATGTGCGGCGAATCCGAACTCGACCTCGTCGACGCCATCGCTGCCGGCCCGGGCCACCTCGCCGGAAGGCAGCATGAGCGCAGCCGGGTCGTCCTTGTCGGCAACGACATCGGTGCTCACCTCGATGGTGAATTCGGCATCGGCCATCGCCAGCCCGGCCAGCTCCGCGGTCACTTCCTTCGCCAGCCGCTTGGCCGCCTTGCGGCGACACTTGCTGAGATCGACCGCGGCTTCCGACAGTTCACCGGCAAGCTCGTCGGCGCGGCGCTGCAGTGCCGCCAGCCCCTCCTCGGAGACGTCGAGCTGGGCGAGCCGCGCGCGTGATTCGGCCGCCCATTGCAGCACGCCGTCGACGTCGGCGGCGTACTTGCGGGTCAGCGTCCGGAGCTCGGCCTGCCGGGCGAGCTTGGACTCCAGCGCGCTGGCATCGACGGGCAATTCATCCAAGTAGCCGCCGAGTTCTTGGGCCGCGTCGTCGACCACCGCCTGCGCCTCGCGGACCTGCTCGGCCAACGCCCGCAGCTTGGCGTCGTCGGTGGATTCCAGTGCGGCCCTTGCCCGCCCCAGGCTGTCGGCGGCGCTGCCCCCCGACAGTTCTTCGGTCGACAGCGACGCGCGGGCCCTCGCCGCGGCATCGCGCAACGTATCCAACTCGGAGAGCCGCACGACGTCGGCGACCAGGGCATCGTCCTCACCCGGCTGGGGGTCCACGGCGTCGATCTCGTTGAGCGCGAAGCTCAGCCGGTCGGCCTCGAGGGCGAGTTCCCGCATGCGGTTGCGGCGGTCGAACAGGTCGCGCCGCGCCGACAACCAGGCGTCGCGCAATTTGCGGTAGCGCTCCAGGGCGGCGCCCGCGTTCGCGAACCGGTCCAGCGCGCCGCGTTGTTCCTCGGGGCGCATCAGCCGCAGCTGGTCGTTCTGCCCGTGCAGGGTGAGCAGCCCGGTAGTGAAGTCGCCCAACGACTTCGCGGGCACACCACGGCCGCCGAGGTAGGCCCGCGACGGTCCGTCACGGCTGACCGAGCGCAGCGCGATCACGCTGCCGTCCTCGTCGCGCTCTCCGCCCGAGGCGTCCAGCATCTCGTCCAGCTGCGCGACCGCCGCGTCATGGAGATCGGTTGTGGTGAAACGGCCTTCGACGACCGCACGCTCGGAGCCCGACCGCACCCGGTTGGCGTCGGCGCGCCCGCCGCCGAGCAGGTGCAGCCCCGTCACCACCATGGTCTTACCGGTGCCGGTCTCGCCGGTCAGTACGGTCAGGCCGCGGTCGAACTCCCCGACCGCGGAGCTGATCGCACCCAGTGACTCGATGCGGATTTCAGTCAGCATTGCGTCAGCACCGCTGCGGCACCGTTACTTTCCGCGCCAACCGGTCACGGGCAGCCGGAACTTACGCACCAGGCGGTCGGTGAACGGTGCGCTGTCCAGACGTGCCCATTTCACGGCGGTACCACAGCGTTTCACCTCGAGCCGTCCGCCGGCGGGCAGCACCATTTCGCGGCGGCCGTCGCAGAACACCATGGCGTCGTTGCCGCTTGCCTCGATCTCGATCGCGATGGTGGCGTCCGGGCTGGTGACCATCGGCCGGCCGAACAGGGCGTGAGCGTTGTTGGGCACCACCAGGATTGCTTCGAGGTCCGGCCACAGCACCGGGCCGCCCGCGGAGAATGCATAGGCGGTCGATCCGGTCGGCGTGGACACCAGCACCCCGTCGCAGCCGAAGGTCGACACCGGTCGTCCCTCGATTTCGACGACCACGCCCAGCACTCCGAGCCGGGGACCCTTTTCCAGGCTGGCTTCGTTGAGCGCCCAGCCCTGATCGATGACGCGTCCGCGATGGCGCACCGCGACGTCGAGCGTCAGGCGCTCTTCCACCCGGTAGTCCTGCGCGACCACATGTTCCAGCACCCGGTCGATGGCCTCCGCCTCGGCCTCGGCCAGAAAGCCGATGCGGCCCAGGTTGATGCCCAGCACCGGAATGTCGGCGTTGCGGGCGAGTTCGGCCGCACGCAAGAAGGTGCCGTCGCCGCCGAGCACCAGCACCAGTTCGCAGCCCTCCGCGGCGTCGGGATCGGCGTCGACCACCTCGATTTCGACGCCCATCGCCCGCATGTCGTCGGGAGACAGGTGCAGCGGCCCCCTGTCGACCGCCTCGGCGGACAGGACGCGAAGCGAAATACCGTTGTCGCTCAACACCTTCTGGACGCGGCGCGCGGTCTCGGTCGCCTCCTCGCGTCCGGTGTGCACGATCAGCAGGACGGTGCGTTCGGCGGTCATTGCGGCCCCTCGCCTACCGCACGCTGCACCGCATCGGCGAGCCCGTCGCCCGACAGCCCCCGATCGGTTTCGGCGCGCAACCACAGGAAGTACTCGACATTGCCCGACGGCCCCGGCAGCGGACTGGCCGTGACATCGACGGTGTGCCAGCCCAGTTCTGTAGCCCGTCGCGCGACGGCCAGCACCGAGTCGGCGCGCAACCCGGGGTCGTGAACGACCCCGCCAGCACCGACCTGGCCCTTCCCCACCTCAAACTGCGGCTTCACCATGGGAACGATATCTGCGCCGGGGCACGCGCAACCAGCCAGCGCGGGCAACACGGTCGAGAACGAGATAAACGACAGGTCAGCCACGATGAGGTCGACACGCCCGCCGATCGCCTCGGGCGACAGGTCGCGAGCGTTGGTGCGCTCGACCACGATCACCCGCGGGTCGGACCGCAACGACCAAGCCAACTGGCCGTATCCCACGTCGGCGGCCACTACTTCGGCGGCCCCGCGATCCAGCAGGACTTCGGTGAAGCCACCGGTCGACGCGCCGGCGTCCAGGCAGCGCCGGCCCTCGACCGGGATCCCGAAGGCATCGAGTGCACCGATGAGCTTGTGCGCTCCGCGCGACACCCACCGGCGCTCGCCGTCGTCTGCGACGGATAGCGCAGCAGTAACGGCGACGGCGGTGCCGGGCTTTACCGCGGGCATGCCGTCGATGCTGACCTTGCCGGCGCCGATCAACTCGGCGGCCTGTTGACGGGAGCGCGCGAGGCCGCGCCGCACCAGCTCGGCGTCAACGCGGGCGCGCCGTGCCATGCCCGCACTCAGCCCTTCTCCGCCGACTCCAGTGCAGCCAGCAGCACGTCATGTGCCTCGGAAAGCCGGCGTGCGATGTCTTCGAGCTCGGCAAGTGACGGGACGGTTTCCTGGTTTTCCGGGTCAGCCAGGTCGGGTAGCTGCGCCAGCACAGCGTCGATGTCGGCACGAATCTGATCGGGATCGATATTCATTGCGGTTCTACGGTAGTCATCCGCTAGTCGGCATGCACGAGAGACCAGCGCTCGAGCGCGTCGCGGGCGTGGCCGCCGGCGGGCCGGATGCGCGCCGACTGGCCGTCGAACGGGGCGCCCCAGACCGCACTGGCGACGGCGCGCACGATCGACAGACCGTCGCCATCGTCGCCGTTGCCGCTGACCGTCACCCCGCCATCGCCGACGTCGATCGTCCAGCCGGGCTGCGGCCCGACCGCGAGCAGGTTGCTGTCCTGGTGCAGCGCGCGCAGGTCGTGGCCGATATAGGTGGGCCGCTGCTCGGGTTTGGCGTACACCGCATCCCGGGCGCTGCTCACCCCGGTCAGCACCATCAGGCTGGGGAACTTGGCGGCGTTGGCGCCCTCGATGTCGGTGTCCAGCCGGTCGCCGATCACCAACGGCGCGCGATAGTCGCCGCGCGCGACCGCATCGTTGAGCAGCGTCGGGGCCGGCTTTCCGGCCACCTTGGGTTCGGCGCCCGTCGCCGCCCGCAGGGCAGCCACCAGTGACCCGTTGCCGGGCAGCAGGCCCCGCTCGGTGGGCAGTGTGGGATCGATGTTGGCCGCCACCCACAAGGCGCCCGCCCGGATGGCCAGTGCGGCCTCGGCGAGATCGGGCCAGCCGATGGTCATCGAGAGGCCTTGGACGACGGCGACGGGGTTCTCGTCGAAGCGGCGCACCGGACGCAGTCCGACGGCGGCGATTTCGTTGGCCAGCGCGTCGGTGCCGACGATCAGCACGGGTGAATCCGGTGGCAGCTCACCGGAAAGCAGGTGGGCAGCACTTTGGGCGCTGGTGACGACGTCGTCGTCGGTGGCGGTGAAGCCCAGGTCGCGCAGGTGCGCCGCTACTTCGACGGCACTGCGGGAGGCATTGTTGGTGACGAACAGCTTGCGGCTATCCACTTCGTCGAGCGTCTGCACCGCGCCGTCGGTTGGACGGTGCCCGCGAAACACCGTCCCGTCCAGGTCGATGAGCAGGCAATCATATTCCTGCGCAATACCTTTCACTTTTCGTCTCTTGAGCCCAGCTCACTGACCCGGTCTTCGGCGTCGGTGACGCCGTCGGTATCGGCGGCCGCGGAGTGCAAGAACCATTGCAGCGCTTCGTCGTTGCGGTCGAGCGCCAGCAAGGTGTCGGCGTAGGCGTAGAACAACCGGGCGGCCGTCGAGCCGCTGCGGCTCGGGTCCAGTTGCGGCGTGGACAAGAGTGTCAGTGCCTGCTCGAGCTGCCCCAGATCGGCGCGGGCGCCGGCGACCACGATGCGCAGTTCGTCGGCGTCGTCGCCGCTGAGCTGAGCCGCGTCATCACCCCGGGCCAGTTCGATCGCCCGCTCCGGACGGCCAAGGCCGCGTTCGCAATCCGCGATCAGCGCGAGCAACGAGGACTTGCTGCCCATCCTGCGGGCGGCACGCAATTCGGAAAGCGCCTGGGCCCAGTCGCCGTAGCGGTAGGCCGCGATGCCGACGGCTTCGCGAATCGCGGCGATCCTGCTGGACCTGGCCCGGGCGGCGCGGGCGTGGTTCAACGCGGCTTCCGGGTCCTCGTCCATCAGCTCACCCGCGGCGACCAGGTGGCGCGCCACCGCTTCGGCGGTAGCGCGGTCCAGGGTGCTCAGTTCGCCACGGATTTCGGGTGCCAGCTGTTTGGCGTCGACCCCGGGCGGTATCTCAGGCCCGCTGTCCGCTGGGCGATCACCGTCACCGCCAGTGCCCCGTGGCTGTGCCGGGCGCGCCCGGCCGGGTCCCGACCAAGGAACCTCACGCTCGGTGCGCGGCCCGCGTTTCGGTGCGCCCCCAGACGCCGTGCGCGGCCGTCGTTCACCGTTGTGACGCTGCCTGTCGTCGCCCACTTGCGTTGTTCACCTCGATCCCGTCCTCGTGAAGAGGATACGGGCACCGGGGCGGGAGTCTCGCTACGCCTTGAACCGGTCCGGTATCAACGGCGCAATCATCGCCGGGCAGAACGTCCCGATGGCGAGGATCGTGAAGATGCCCGCATTTTTCTCGGTCATTCCGTTGCCGGTGGCCATTTCCGAGACGACCGAATCGAACGACTCACCGGGTTGGACCAGCATCGGGCAGACCGACTGGCCCTGCGCCAGCGTCGTGGCCGGCTGGGTGACGGCAATGCCGGCGTTGGTCAGCGCCGACAGGAAGGCGTTGCCCGCCATGTCGGCGCGGATGGGCGGCGCCATCGTTGCCGCTGCGGCAACCAAAGCCGCGGTCAACGCCACAAATCCGAAGGCCTTCGCCTGTCCGCCGACTCGTAAGTCCCTTTGGTACGCCATTGATTGCGCCGTCATCTCTCGCTTCTCGTCGATTGTTCGGTGGCTGCGCAAAATCACTGTGACTACAGTGGCTAACGAGTGTCACGTTTAGGGCACGGCAAGGTAAAGGTTTGCACACCACCGCGTTTTGCTCCGAACTTCTTGACAGCAGCGGGTCCAATATGTTGCGCCGTCGAGCACCTACTGCGGCTACCGGACCGCGCGGGGCTACGAAATACCTTGCCGCACAGTCATTTTGACGCCATCGACAACCACTCGCCAGGCGCTGCTGTCCCCCGAACGGGGGACAGCGGATATCCACCCGTAAATCAGCCGATCGTGGGATAACGGCGAGCCGCAAATCCGGGAAGACTAGTTCTCACAGCGGGGATCTCGTCGCTCCTCCCAACGAGACCTCCCCTTCTCGAATCGGCTTCCCCTCCGATGACGCGAGATCCCCGCTGAAATCTTCAGCCGTTCACCCTTGCTGGACCCTTTCGATGCCGGCGATGTTTCGCTTACCGCGACGCAAAACCAGCCACCGGCCGTACAGGAAATCGGAGGCCTGCGGGGACCATTCGTCGCTGTCGACCCGGATGTTGTTGACCGACACGCCGCCTTCGCCAATCGTGCGCCGCGCGGCGCCCTTGCTGGCCGACAGGCCGCTGGCCACCAACAGGTCGACGATCCCGTCGGGACCACCGGGTTTGAGCTCGGCGACCGACGTCTCGCGTAGCGCAGCGGCCAGCGTCGCCTCATCGAGGCGGTCCAGCTCACCCTGACCAAAGAGCGCCTTGCTGGCGTGCTCGACGGCCGCGGTGGCCTCCTCACCATGCACCAACACGGTGAGTTCGGTGGCGAGGCGTCGTTGGGCGGCACGCTGTTGCGGACGTTCGGCGGTGGCCTGTTCCAGCTCTGCCAGCTCGTCGGCGGACAAGAAGGTGAACCACCGCAGGTACCGGATCACGTCGGCGTCAGCGGTGTTGACGAAGTATTGGTACCAGGCATACGGACTGGTCAGCTGCGAATCCAGCCACAAGTTGCCGCCGCCGGTGGATTTACCGAACTTGGCGCCGTCTGCCGACGTCACCAGCGGGACGGTGAGAGCGTGCACCGCCGCCCCGAGTTTCTGACGCACCAGGCGAACCCCGGCGACGATGTTGCCCCACTGATCCGAGCCGCCGATCTGCAGCGAGCAGCCGTGGCGCTGGCGCAATTCGACGTAGTCGTTGGCCTGCAGCAGCATGTAGCTGAACTCGGTGTAGGAGATGCCGTCGCCGTCGAGCCGCCGCCGAATGGTGTCGCGATCCAGCATCACGTTGACCGAGAAGTGCTTGCCGAGATCCCGCAGGAACTCGATCGCCGACATCTGACCCGTCCACTCGAGGTTGTTGGCGACGATCGCGCGGGTGGGTGAGTCGTCGAAGTCGACGAAGCGTTCCAGCTGTCCGCGAATCCGCTCGGTCCATTCGGCGACGGTGTCGGCGTCGTTCAGATTGCGCTCACCCACCTCACGCGGGTCCCCGATCATGCCGGTAGCACCGCCCGCGAGCACGATCGGACGGTGGCCGGCACGCTGAAAGCGGCGCAGCGCCAGCAGCGGCACCAGATGCCCCGCGTGCAAACTCGGCGCGGTGGGGTCGAAGCCGGCGTACACCGTCATCGGTCCGCGCTTCGCTTCGGCGGCCAGGGCATCGAGGTCGGTGGACTGCGCGATCAGCCCACGCCAGCCCAGCTCGTCGAGGATCTCAGCAGACATCCCGCAAGACTCTAGTCGCTGGTACCTGGCGCAGGCGCTCGGCGAGTGTCGACTTGTTGCGCGGTTTCGGGGCATTTTCGCCCGACAACTCGACGTTCGACGCGGACGCCCCTAGTCGCTGGCGCCCGGGGCAGGTGCCCGCGGACTTCGCCGATACGCCGAGACTTCCGGTCGCCCGGCAAGCCACAGTCGCCACGGCCGGTCGGCGGCCTGGCTGACCCCCACGCGTGGACCCGACACCGCGCCGTCGGCCGCATTCAGCGCCAGGGTCACCGGGCTATCGGGATCGAACAGGTCAATCCCGTTGTCGGACATCGTAATTCCCAAAGCGGAGCACAGGTTTCCGGGACCTCGCGCCAGCGCCGGGGTGCGGACGGCCGCACCACGGCGGCCCTGGGCAATGTCGGCGCCGTCCTCGACGACGGCGGCGCGCAGCAGCACCGCGGCGGCCGTGCCGTCGGGGCCGCACGAGACGTTGGCGCACACGTGGATCCCGTGACTGCGGTAGGTGTACAGGCGTCCCGGCGGCCCGAACATCACGCCGTTACGGCCACTGCGCCCGCGGTAGGAGTGCGCCGCCGCGTCCGGCCAGGGACCGTCCGCCACGCCTCCGTAGGCCTCGACTTCGACGACGATCCCGCTCACACCCCGGCCGGTAAGAGTGGCGCCAAGCAGCCGGTGCGCGGCCGCGACCGGGTCGACTACCAGCTGGCCTGCACCCACCCACCGAACCTACCGGGACCACCAACATGGCAATATCCCGGTTGCCGCGAGGCGAAGGAGCCCAAAGGATGCATGCAATCGACCCCGCCGCCACCGCGTGGCTGCTGGCCAGTACCGCACTGGTCCTGCTGATGACCCCCGGTCTGGCGATCTTCTACGGCGGCATGGTCCGCACCACCGGGGTGCTCAACATGATCATGATGAGCTTCATCTCCATACCCCTGGTCACCGTGGCGTGGCTACTGGTCGGCTACACGCTCGCCTTCTCCCAGGACGGGGCGGGCGGGTTCATCGGCAACCTCAGCCATATCGGGATGCTCGGCATCACGCCCGAGTCCGCTCACGGCACGGTTCCCGAACTTCTCTATGCCACGTTCCAATTGACCTTCGCGATCATCACGGCGGCCTTGGTCAGTGGCGCGATCGCCGACCGCGCCAAGTTCGCCGCCTGGATCGTGTTCGTCCCGGTTTGGGCGATCGTCGTGTATTCGGTTGTCGCGCACTGGGTGTGGGGGCCGGGCGGCTGGTTGGCCAAGCTCGGGGTGCTCGACTACGCGGGTGGCCTGGTCGTCGAGATCGTCTCCGGTTCCTCGGCGCTGGCCCTGGCGCTGGTGCTCGGGCCTCGGATCGGCTTCAAGAAAGACTCGATGCGACCGCACAATCTGCCGTTGCTCTTTGTCGGTGTCGGGCTGCTGTGGTTCGGCTGGTTCGGCTTCAACGCCGGTTCCGCTCTGGCGGCCAACGGAACTGCCGCGGCCATCTTCCTGAACACGCTGGTCGCCGGCTGCCTCGGCATGCTGGGCTGGCTCACGGTCGAACAGATCCGCGACGGCAGGCCCACGACGTTCGGCGCGGCATCCGGTGTGGTCGCCGGCCTCGTCGCCATCACCCCGTCCTGCGGAACCGTCAACACGCTCGGTGCGGCGGCCGTCGGGCTCGCCGCGGGCGTCGTGTGCTCGTTCGCGGTGGCCGCGAAACTACGTTTCAACTATGACGATTCGCTCGACGTCGTCGGTGTCCACTTCGTCGGCGGGGTGGTCGGGGTGTCGTTGATCGGGCTGCTGGCCACGGCGGTCATGACGGCGGGTCCTCAGGGACTGTTCTACGGCGGCGGCTTCGGCCAACTCGGCAAGCAGACACTCGCGATCGTCGTCGTCGCAATCTATGCGTTCACGGTGACTTTCGTTCTCGGCAAGGTGATCGATCGGGTGATGGGCTTCCGGCTCAGCCCCGAAGACGAGACCACCGGTGTCGACTTCACGCAGCACGCCGAAACCGCCTACGCCGAGGGCGTGCAGGGACATCTGCCGTTGCGCCGCCCCGGCTCCCCGAGCTGACCTGGGTCTGGTAACCGCGTGAGTGCGTCTGCTGACGCCTTTCGCGAGCGCGCCCGTCGGTAGTTGCACAGTCGGCCCCCTTGACACCTCCGCGCTGAGGGTGGATATTCATCACATGATGATTTCATCTCGTGATGAATTAAGTCCGCACGGCTCCGAACCGGCGGTCGACATCAACCAGCTGCGGGTGATCCGCGGCAAACGCCCTGCGCTGCACGACTTCTCGGTGCAGATCGGGCAGGGCAGCATCACCGGCCTGCTCGGCCCGTCCGGCTGCGGCAAGACCACGCTGATTCGGTGCATTGTCGGCACGCAGATCGTGTCATCGGGGACGGTTACCGTGCTCGGCAAACCCGCCGGCTCCCCCGAGCTGCGGCGCCGCGTCGGTTACCTGCCGCAAGATCCGACCATCTACAACGATCTGCGGGTCGTCGACAACGTTCGCTACTTCGCGACGCTGTACGGCTTCGACAGCCACGCCGCCGACGCCGCGATCGAGCGGGTGGGGCTGACCGATCACCGGACCGCGTTCTGCGCCAACCTCTCCGGCGGCCAGCGCACCCGGGTTTCGCTGGCCTGCGCGTTGGTCTGCCAGCCGTCTCTGCTGGTGCTCGATGAGCCGACCGTCGGGCTGGACCCCGTGCTGCGGGCGGACCTTTGGGAGCAGTTCGCCGAGCTCGCCCGCGCCGGCACCACCCTGCTGGTCTCCAGCCATGTGATGGACGAGGCCGATCACTGCGGAGACCTGTTGTTGATGCGCGACGGGAACCTGGTCGCGCACACCACGCCGACCCAACTACGAGAGGACACCGGATGCCCGTCACTGGAGGACGCGTTTCTGTCCATCATCAAGCGCAACATCATGCGCCAAGCCGGCTAGGGCTGAAGGGCTACACCGCGACCACAACGCGGATTCTGCGCCAACTGGCCGCCGATCACCGCAGTGTCGCGATGATCCTCGCGGTGCCGGTGCTGGTTATCACGTTGATGTACTTCATGTTTCACAATGCGCGGCACTTACCGGGCATGCCGTCGCCGTTCAACAATGCCTGCCTGATCCTGCTCGGCCTTTTCCCGCTGTTCGTGATGTTCATCATCACGGCGATCACCATGCAGCGCGAACGGGCCTCGGGGACACTGGAGCGCATTCTGACCACTCCCCTGCGCCGGCTCGACCTGCTGATCGCCTACGGCACCGCCTTCTCTGTCGCCGCGGCGGCGCAAGCGACGGTGGCGTGCGTCGTGTCGTTCTGGTTCCTGGGCTTCGACACCGCGGGCAGCCCGCTTTGGGTGTTCGTGATCGCGATCGTCAACGCGGTGCTGGGTGTTGGCCTGGGTCTGCTGTGTAGTGCGTTCGCCCGCACCGAGTTTCAGGCCGTGCAGTTCATCCCGCTGGTGATGGTGCCGCAGCTGCTGCTGGCCGGCATCATCGTCCCGCGAGCGCTGATGCCAGACTGGTTGCAATGGATCAGCAATGTCATGCCGGCCAGCTACGCGCTGGAAGCCCTGCAGCAGGTGAATTCGCATACCGAACTGACCGGTATCGCGCTGCGCGACATCGTCGTGGTGGCGGGTTCTGCGTTCGCGGCGCTGTGCCTGGCCGCGGCGACACTGCGGCGCCGGACGCCATAACGTGACGGCCGCCAACACCGGGCGCCGGCGGCCCGGTCGGCCGGCCGGAACTTCTGACACTCGCGATCGCATCCTGGCGAGTGCACGAGAATTGTTTGCGCGCAACGGGATTGACCGAACGTCGATTCGGTCGGTCGCCGCGGGAGCGGGAGTCGACGCCGCGCTGGTGCATCACTACTTCGGTACCAAGCAGCAGCTGTTCGCCGCCGCGATCCATCTGCCGATCGACCCGATGACGGTGCTGGTGCCGATGCGGGAGACACCGGTGTCCGAACTCGGGCTGCGGCTGCCGTCGGTGCTGTTGCCGATCTGGGATTCGGAGATGGGCGCCGGTTTGATCGCGACCCTGCGGGGATTGCTCACCGGAGCCGACGTGAGTCTGGCGCGTTCCTTCCTGCAGGAGATCGTCGTCGAAGAGGTGGGCTCGCGCGTCGACAATCCCCCGGGAACGGGCAGAATTCGCGCCCAGTTCGTCGCATCCCAGTTGATGGGCGTGGTCATGGCTCGCTACATCGTGGGGATCGAGCCGTTCGCCTCGCTACCGGCCGAGCAGATCGCGGCGACCATCGCACCGAATCTGCAGCGCTACCTCACCGGGGATCTGCCGGACGGCCTTTCGCGATAAGCCGGGTGTGCTCGTCCTCGTCGACGTCGCGCGCCTCGTCGATCAGCAGCACCGGGATGCCATCCTCGATGCGGTAGGCCCGGCGCAGGCGCGGGTTGTAGAGCAGCTCGTCATCCACCAGCAGCAGCGGGCCCCGGTCCTCGGGGCAGACCAGGATGCTCAGCAGGGTGTCGTCAACCATCGGTTTCCCGATACGTGGCGCTCAGTTCGGCCCGCACCGCCGGAGTCAAGCGGCGGTACTGCTCGCTGGCGGTATCGAAATACCAGGCGTGACGCCCGGATTTGGGAATCCCGGCCGCCCGCAGTGCGCTGACCGTCGGACGGTACGTCGCGCTCAACGTCAACTCCGGCACCACGCAAACAATGTCAGGCCCCAACCCGATCGGCATGTCCGCGACGGCTTCGGTCAGATCCGCCGCCGTGATGGAGGCCCCTGGCAACAACGTCACCGCCGAGACCGCCACCTCCAGATTTCCGAACGGGACGTTGTAGGTCACCGCGAGGTCCACGCCGTTGATCAGGCCGAGTGCATCGGTAACCGGCTCGGAGTAGACCAGCCCGCGCGCGGTGTGGACCACCGAGCCGCGCCTGCCCATCAACCAGAAGTCCCCGTCCTCGTCGCGGCGGAACAGGGACTCGGTGGAGATCCAGGTATCACCGGGTGCGAAGACCCCGCGTTTGACCGACGCCGTCGGATCGATCGGGCCGTTGGACGCCGCGAGCAACACCCCGACCTGGTTCACGTCGGCGACCTGGACGAAGCCCCGCTCGTCTTCCAGGATCAGGTCGTGTTCGGTGTCATAGGCACCGAGCTCTACGCGACCGGCGCCGGGCAGCGGCCGGCCCTTGCTGCCGATCTTGACGCCGGACACGTTCGCCAGCACCGCTTGCCCGTCCGTCGTGGCGAAGAACTCGACGACATGTGCGGGCGTGAATGCGTCGACGACGCGCTCCCACAACCCCGTCGGCATGCCCGAGCCGATGAACAGGCGCACCGGATGATTGCCATGCAGCACGAAGGCGGGATCGTCGACGATTTCGCGCAGCATCGCCCAGGTGTAGGACACCACGGTGACGCCGTACTGCCTTATCTCATTGACGAATCGTTCGGCCTGCAGGCCGCGTGACAGCGCGATGCGGGTGCCGCCGACGACCGCGCCGCCGAGGGCGACCAGCAGCGCGGACTCGTGGTGCAGCGGGGTCAGGCAGTACACGGTGTCACGGCGGTCGAGGGCGGCCGTCGAGGCGGTGCCGAACGCCGACACCGCCCATCGGTAGTTGGTGATCTGCTTGGCGACCAGCTCGCCGCCGACCGCGCTGAATGCGATGAACGCCAGATCGCGGGCCAAACCCGGGTTCGGCCGGTACCAGGCGGGCAGCTCGACGGCGTCCGGGTCGATCTGCTCCATGTCGATGACCTGGTTTTGCTCCAAGCCGTCTTCGGGCAGGTCCAGGTTGCGCGCCTCGCCGCCGCCCAACACCAGGACCTGCCCCTGCCATTGCCGTGCGGCCTCCAGGTTGGTGGGGTCAGTCAGAATCTCGGTAACTCGCCCGAGCCGAACCGATGCGGCCAGATCGGCCTCCGGGTGCATCACCACGGCGACGGCGCCGAGCCGGGACAGCGCGGCGATCGCGACCAGGGCACTGGGACGCGTCTCCATCAACACACCGACTCGGTCGCCCTGCCGCACGCCGACCTGAATCAGGCCCCGAACGACGTTGTTGATGCGCCGGTCGACCGCCTCGTAGGTGTGTACACGACCGTCGAACAACAGGAACTCACCCCGCGGGGCATTGCGGGCCTGCTCACTGATGATGCGGCCCAACGAGATTCGGGTGTGGTCGTTGATCTGCCCGAGCCGGGCCAGTCGGGGCAGCGTGCGCGCGGTCTCGACGGCCAGGGTCCGCATCGACTTGTTGGCCGCGACCACCGCGCCGGTGGCGCCGCGCACCAGCTCCAGCGCGGCCTCCGACGCCTCACCGATGCCATGCGTGAGCCGGGAACTCAATGCGACGCCGCTATCGGTGTGCTCTTCGGGCTGATCGGCCATCAGGTCGACGCCGGAGGGCTTGTCGCCTCCAGTCGAAAGCCATTCGATCCATGCGACGACGGTGGGCCAACCCTGTTCTGCCGCTTTGGATCCCACGACGAGGCCGAAATGCCCTGTCCTGATCCGGGCTTCGTAGACCTCGGCGTTGGGTGCCGCCCGCCGGATGCCACGCACCGATGCGGGCTGGCCGATGTCGTCGACCTCGCCGACGAACGCCAGCACCGGGCAGCTGATGTCGGTGAGCGTGACCATCTGCCCGTTGACGGCGAAACCGCCGGTCATCATCCGGTTGTGCGCGATGAACTGCTTGAGCAGCTCGGAGATCGCCGGGCCGGACCAGGCGATCCACCCCTCGCGCTCGAGGAATCTGCGCTGTTGTTCGCGGGGCAGCAGCGCCTCGCGGTCGTGCAGCTGCCGCACGAAATCGACCCGGGCCTTGGCCGTCTTGAGCGGGTCGAGCATCTGGAAGCCGGCGCGCGCCATCCAGCCCGGTATTGCCAGTCGGCTGAAGACGTGGTCGGCCATGAAGTTGGCGGCGGGCGCGGCGAAGTTCGCCGGGATGCCCATCGGCAGGGCGGCCAGGGTGTCCACCGGCGAACCGAAGGTCACGATGCTGGCCAGCGCCTTCGAACGCCGGTAGGCGGCGACCTGATAGCACCACATCCCGCCCTGCGAATACCCGACCAGGTGCACGTCGCTGCCGGTGGCGTCCTTCACCGTGTCGATGGCCTGGCTCAGCGCGACGATGTGGTCGGCCAGGTTGCGGCGCATGCCGCCCTCGACCTTGTCGGGCGAGCCGAAATCGATGACCCAACAATCCAGCCCGTGGGAATGCAGGATGCCGACCGCGCCCTCGTCGCGGGTGACGTCCCACATGTCCGCCGACATCATCATCGGGTGCACCATCAGCACCGGCGGACCGACCGGGCGCTGCCCGGGGCGGCTGTCGGGCGGAAAGTAGCGCCGAAGCTTGTACATCGGCACGCTCTCGACGATCTGCGACGGCGACGGAACGGTGCCGGTCTCCAGGCCACCCAGCCGTAAGACCTCCAGGCCGTTCTGGGCCGTCGCGACCAGTCGTTCCACCGGCCGCGTGATCATCGACAAGTTCAGATCCACCGCTGCTCCCCACTCTCTCGACAGCTTGGACATCATGGCACACGGGCGCGCTCAGCAGTTCTGGTCAGGCTGTTTGCCGCGGGGTGGTGCA
>NZ_JBVAXR010000046.1:0-33188 GCF_055419445.1 Mycobacterium sp. IDUB_19
ACTACAGCGCTTCGCCGATGTCCGGAAGTAAGGAAATGTCTTCGGGCTGGCCGTTACGAAACATTTCTGCAGTCTCAGCGGCCTCACCGATCCCGTTGAGCACGTGGTTGCTCCCGACGTGCAGGGCAACGAGATCCACATTCAATTCATCGGCCACGACGCCCCCTTCGGTCGGCCGCACGGTGCCGTGAAGTTTAGCCCGTCTTGTGAGGTCACGCCCTTCACCTCGACGGGCTTGCACGGCGCCTGTTGTCGTTGCTCATCCCTATCATCGGCTCATGTACACGGTGTCTTCGGTAATCGCTTCCGCGACAGGCCTCCGGGGCTTGCGAGACCGTTCCACGCCATGAAGACCGCATTCGTCTTTCTCCCGCTTTACTTCGGGCTCCTTCTCGGCTTCTTGGGGCACCGCGTCTCGCTAGGCCTGGCTGGAGCTTGTTGTGGGCTGCTTTTCGCGGCTTTGATACAACCGGCCTACCGTCGGTCGCGGTGGCGACTGCGGACCGATACGGGGATCGGGGAGATTGACGCGATGAACGGCGTCGAGTTTGAGGACTACGTCGCCACACGCATGCAGCGCGCCGGCTGGCAGGTCACCTTCACCCCTGCCGTCGGCGACTACGGCGTCGACCTGATCGCGCAAAAAGACGGCCAGTATGCCGCGGTCCAGTGCAAGCGGCACGGTAAAGCGATCGGTGTCGCCGCCGTTCAACAGGTGGTAGCGGGTGCGCGTCATCACGGTTGCACGCGCAGCATCGTGGTGAGCAATCAGGAGTTCACCTCTGCTGCAAAGCAATTGGCCTACACGCACGGCTGCCAATTGATCGGACGCAAAGCGTTGCAAAGCTGGGTCCCCGCGCCCACGGGAAAGGCGTTGCGTGACTGACGAATTGGATTCAGCCGCAAAGCTTTAGCCACGCGTCGTAGCTACCAGTTGCTCGGCGAGTAATCCTTGAGGAAGCAGCCGTACAGATCTTCGCCGGACTCCCCGCGGACGATTGGGTCATACACGCGAGAGGCACCGTCAACGAGGTCGAGCGGGGCATGGAAACCCTCGTCGGCGAGCCGCAGCTTCGTCGGGTGTGGACGCTCGTCGGTGATCCAGCCCGTATCGACGGCGGTCATAAGAATGCCGTCCTGCACCAGCATCTCTTCGGCGCTGGTGCGGGTGAGCATGTTCAGTGCGGCCTTCGCCATGTTGGTGTGCGGATGGCCCGGGCCCTTGTATGCGCGGCTGAACTGCCCCTCCATCGCAGACACGTTCACGACGTATTTGCGGCGGGAGGGTGAAGCGGCCATCGCCGGGCGCAGGCGGCTCACCAAAATGAACGGCGCGGTCTGGTTGCACAGCTGAACCTCGAGCAGTTCCATCGCGTCGACCTCGTGCACGCGTTGGGTCCAACTGTTGATGGGCGCGGTATCGGGCAGCAGGCCACCCGCGTCTATGGCGGTGCCCGCGGCGATCCGGTCCGGAGACGCGCTTCGGGCGGCGAGGGCCAGTTCGGTCACGGCATGCGGAGTTTGGTGCGCTGCGAGGCTTCCGGCGAGTGCCGCGGGATGGGCGTCGCTGACGCGGTCGAACGTGATCACGTCGACGAGTTGCGGCGCCGGGGTCCGCTCCGCCTCGACGAGCGCCGCGTAGGAGCCGGGAGCCCGGCGCACCGTCTGGGCGGCGTTGTTGATCAGGATGTCCAGCGGGCCCTGCGCGGCCACGGTGTCCGCGAGCGCGACGACCTGGGCTGGGTCGCGCAGGTCGATGCCCACGACGCGTAGCCGGTGCAGCCAGTCGGCACTATCGGGCATCGTCGTGAAGCGGCGCACGGCGTCGTTCGGAAAACGGGTGGTGATGGTCGTGTGGGCGCCGTCGCGTAGCAGTCGCAGCGCGATATACATGCCGATCTTCGCGCGGCCACCGGTGAGCAGGGCGCTCTTACCTTCGAGGTCGGTTCGAGCGTCGCGCTTGGCACGGTTGAGCGCGGCGCACTCCGGGCAGAGTTGGTGGTAGAAGGCGTCGACCACCGTGTAGCGGTTCTTGCACATGTAGCAGGCGCGTGACCGGAGCAACGTGCCTGCGATGGCGCCAACCGCAGTCGACACCAATGGCAGGCCCCGAGTCTCGTCGTCGATGCGGCCGGGCGCTCCGGTGGCGGTAGCGGCGGTCACGCCGTGGTCGGCGGCTGCCACTGCGTCACGCTTGGCATCGCGGCGGGCCTTCTTGACTGACTTGAATATGCCCGCCGTGGCCCGCCGCACCGTGACGGCATCGGGATGCTCGGGCGGCAACGACTCGATGTCGGCCAGTACCTGCAGGCAAATGTTGAGCTTGTCCGGGTCGATCGCATTCACGTGTGAAGGGTACGGCGTGACCGCTCGGTGCCTTTGGTCCTTCGGCTTGCATCTCTTCGGCCCTGACAGTCACGGCCTCCCTGAGCGATCCTTCGGTGAGTAAGTAGCCGATCGGAAAAGAACTGAAATGTGGCAACCACCACGTGGCTCGATCTTGGTAGGCATTGATGGCTCGGCAGCGGCACTGGGTGCCGTCCGGTGGGCGGCCCGTGATGCTGCGCTGCGGGATGTGCCGCTGACTCTGGTCTATGTGGTCGACGCCTCCTTACCGGAGTGGTTCGAGGTCGCCGCCCTGGCCGGCTTCAGGCAACGGCAGGAGCAGCGGGCACACGATTTCATCGAGTCGGCGATCAAGGTCGCCGAGGAGAGCACTGGTGAGTGCGATCCGGTGCAGATCGATAGCCATGTGTTTCATTCGGCCACCGTCCCTACGCTCGTCGGCCTCTCCGCAGAGGTGGACATGGTCGTGGTCGGCTACCGGGGACATGGCGGCGCCTTGGCGCGCAGCTTCCTGGGCTCGGTGAGTTCGGCATTGGTCTACCACGCGCATTGCCCGGTCGCCGTGATCCATGACGACTGGGCAATCGTCGGCGATGTCGCACGGGCGCCGGTGCTGGTGGGCATCGACGGCTCGCCGGCATCGGAAGCGGCGACCGCTATCGCATTCGAGGAAGCCTCCCGACGAGGTGTGGCCCTCATGGCCTTGCACGCCTGGACTGATCCCCGGGTTTTCGGCTCCAAGGTGTTGTTCCAAGACTCCAAATGGGACGCTCAGCTATCCGAGGAGGAGGAGACGCTCGCTGAAAGGCTGGCGGGTTGGCACGAACGCTATCCCGTTGTGGGGATCCGTCGAAGAATCGAAATTGGTGATCCCGCACGTTGGCTGCTCGAGGCGTCCGAACGCGCGCAACTGATTGTGGTCGGCAGCCACGGCTGCGGCTGGTCCAGTGGCAGGTTGCTCGGATCGGTCGGCGCGGCGGTGGTCAACAGGGCCAAGATCCCGGTGATCGTGGCGCGTCAGTCCTGACGGGCGCCGTACGGACGTCCGACTGTTGTGCACCGCCGGCAGACACGACCCCTATTCTTCGAGAGTGGACCATGCAAAGGAGCACGGTCCCGGGGCCGATTCGCCTCGGGCAGGAGGACCGCGCCCTTCACTGCCCCTTCGTGACAACACAGCGCAGGCGCTGCCCGATTGCGCGAGCGAGCAGCTGCACCTGTCCGGCCGAATACAAGCCCACGGCGCGCTGGTTGCCGCCGATCTGCACGATCGCCGCATCACGTACGCCAGCGCCAACACCCCTGAGTTGATCGGCGCGGAGCCGGATCGTCTCTTCGATTCGCCGGTGATGAGCATCTTCTGCCCCGATGAACAGCAGCGGCTTGAGCAAGCGATCAAGCAGACCGGCTACCGGCCTTCGTCACCCGATCTGTATGGAATGCGCCTGGCAGCTGGATCCGACGGCAAGGTCGACGTGATTCTGCATCAAGTCGGCGGGCAGATCGTTATCGAGATCGAGAGGGCGCGCGGGGATGATCAAGCCAACCTCGTCCCGGTTCTCTATGCCTCACAGGCGATCGGCGAGGCGACGAGCGTGCCCGAAGTTGAAGCGGCCGTTGCGAGCGAATTGCGCGCACTGACGGGGTTCGACCGCGCGATGGTCTATCGGTTCCATGAGGACGAGCACGGAGAGATCGTCGCCGAGGATCGGCTTCCAGGACTGGTCCGATACCTCGGGCATCACTTTCCGGCGAGCGACATTCCACCCCAAGCGCGCCAGATTTACACGCGCAAAGCGTCGCGCTACATACCCGACGTCGACGAGGGCGACGTCGTCTTGATTGCATCGCCGCGCATGGCCGGCACAAGTCTTGACCTGAGCCGCGCTGCGCTACGCAGCGTTTCCCCCTTCCACCTTGAATACATGCGCAACATGAAGACCGCCGCCAGCGTTTCGTTCGCCATGATCGAGGGAGGCCGGCTGACAAGGCTCGTCTCGTGCATATCTGAAACGCCCCAATGGCTCTCGCGCTCGAAGCGTAGGTCGTGTGAACTGCTAGTCCTGCAGGCAAAACTCCAAGTCTCTGCAGCTGAACAGATCTCCAGACTGAGCGATGCGGCCGGACGCGCAGCAATCCGGACCCGGCTCAGGGCAGCAATGCAGAGCGCGCCCGCTATAGCCGAGGGACTCACGTCGGCTTCGGGCGAACTGCTGGAGCTCTGCCAAGCAGACAGCGCGGCCGCATCTGCGGACGGGCAATACCGATCAATTGGCGCAGCGCCATCCGAGGAGGCCGTGCGCAGACTTGCGGGCGAAATCCGCGCCACCCGATCCCCGGGCGGGCCCTGGGCGACCGATCGCTTGCAGCAATCGACAGCTGACTCTCTCGGTGCAGCCGGCTGCTTGTTCGTGGCGCTAGGCGCGCCGGACGACTTTGTGGTCTGGCTCCGGCGAGACCGTCCGCAGCAGCTCCACTGGCTGGGCGATCCGCGCGCTGAATCCACTGGATTGATCAATCCGAGGAAGTCATTCGATACCTGGCTGGAGCGAGTCAGCGGCTCGAGCGCACCTTGGACAGACGCCGACCTGGAGGCGGCACAACTGCTGGCATATGACGTCGAATCGGCCCAGCTGAGCCGAGCTCTGGCCAAGCTTGCACGACTGGGCCTGCACGACTCACTGACTGGGCTGCCAAATCGCCGCCACCTGAGCAGCGCACTGACACCCATGCTCGCAGGAGCGACACCCACTAATCCGGTGGCCGCCATCTTCATCGATCTCGACCACTTCAAGGAAGTCAACGACGAGTACGGGCACGACGCAGGCGACTGCGTGCTGCGCGAGGTTGCGCGGCGCATTGCCGAGCTAACCCGCATCCGGGGTGACGTCGTAAGGCGCCCCGATCCTGGGGACCCGCCCGCGGTCAGGCTCGGCGGTGACGAGTTCGTCGTACTGTTGCCGGGGACAGATGCCGAGGGCGCCGCGGTGGTGGCTGACCGGATCCGTCAGTCGCTGATCGAGCCGATTGCGATCAGCCCAGACGTCCAGCTGACCATCAGCGCGGCGATTGGAGTGGCGCTCGCGACAGAGCCCGAAGATCCGCACGATTTGTTGAGACGGGCCGACGCCGCGATGTATGAAGACAAGCGGCAGCGCCTACGGCCCCCCACTGAAATCGATTGATCAACTAGGGCACGGGCAGATCCACCCGCAGCGCCAGGTGCTCATCGAGAATCCGGCGCAGCGCGGCGTCCATCGGATGCGCGGACGTGAGGTCGCGGCCGAACCGGCTGTCCACGACTACGACCGCACCCGCATGCAGTCTGGCCGTGTCGACCTGATCGACGAACGGATCGAACAACGCGGGCGGCGTGGCCAGGTAATACAGCGCCCGGGGCGACTCGCTCAACCCAGCGGCATACATCAGTCCGTGTTGGGTGATCACGAAGAGTTCCGAGGCGATCCTGGCGTTCGGGGTCTCGGCTTTGGCCCATGCCATTGCGGCGCATCGGGTTTGTGCCAATGTGTCCGGGACGTGGTCAGTCAGTGTGAGTAACCTTTCGACGACTGCTCCACCCATTTCCGGATATACGTCAATGGCGGGTCTGAAGTACCGCTGGAAGATCTCGCCGAAGAAGTCATACAGTTGCTCGCTCATCGCCGCTCCCAGGTTTCAGACGGACACCTCAATTGTGCGCCCGTACCGGCGGTCACGGCTGGTTTCCCGGGGCGGAGGTCCCCTGAGCCACCGCTGCCAGATGCAGCCGATGCCCCGCCAGATATCGCAGCGAAGGATGCTGTCGGCCTAGCTGTGGTGAATGAGTGTTCTAGCCTGATTGGGTGAACGGTCCGGTGCTTGGCCTGGACGAGCTACCCAAACCAGTTGGGTACGTGCTTGGCGGAGGGGCCAGCCTCGGCGCGATCCAAGTGGGCATGCTTCAGGCACTCAGCGAGTGCCAAGTCACTCCCGATCTCGTCGCCGGAACCTCGGTTGGGTCGCTCAACGCCGCGGTCATCGCCGCGGACCCGAAGGGTGCGGTTAACCGGCTGTCGCACGTGTGGGCACGAATGACGCGAGATCAAGTGTTCCCGGGCGGTTTGCTCGCCCAAGCCTTGCTGTTGCAGAGGGTCAAGACGTACCTGTTCCCAAACACCGGACTTGCTGCGGTGATAACCGAATTTGTCGGGCAGGCAACGACATTCGCCGATCTGAAGCTGCCGTTCGCCGCAGTCACGACAGATATCGCCACCGCTCGGCCACACGTTGTACGTGACGGTCCACTGCTGCCCGCTCTGCTCGCCAGCACGGCGATCCCGGGCATCTTCCCATCTGTCGACCTCGACGGGCGCCAGCTCTACGACGGAGGTCTGGTGGCCAACGTCCCGATGCGCCAAGCGGTCGAGATGGGGGCCCGCTCGTTAGTGGTGCTCGACTGCAACTTTCCAGGCCAACTGCCGGGTTCGACGGACACCATCGCCGACATTCTGCTGTACACGGCGATGGTCGCGATGCGCTCACAGTGCGTGCTTGAGGCTCCCGTGATCGCCGCCGGGATCCCAGTCGTCTACCTTCCTGGGCCCGCGCCCAGACTGTTGTCGCCACTTGACTTCACACACACTGCCGCGTTGATCGAGGCCGCGTATGTGTCCGCGCGCTCGTTCCTGGAGCAACTGCGCATTACGGGTCCGGGCTTGTACGGATCCCCATCCCCCTGAACGTATGCGGCCACCCCACCTGAGGCACATTGCCCGCGCCTAACCTGGAGCTGCGTACCCGGAAAGGAAAGCGCAATGAAGACACTCGAAGGCATTCTGGCTGAGCATCCGTTCTTTACCCGGGTGGACCCGCGTTGTCATCAATTGGTAGTCGGATGTGCGTCAAACGTCCGCTTCAACGCTGGTGAGTTCATCTTTCAAGAAGGCAGAGACGCCGATGTCTTCTATCTCATCCGCGAAGGAAAAGTTGCGCTCGAAGTCGTTGCTCCTGGTCACGGTAGCTTGACGATTGAGACTCTGGGTCGCGGCGACATGCTGGGATGGTCTTGGTTGATACCTCCCTATCGCTTTCGGTTCGACGCGCGCGCCGTAGAGACGACCCGACTGATCGCGCTAGATGGCAAGTGCCTGCGCGGCAAATGCGAAGAGGATCACGAGCTGGGGTACCAACTGGTAAAGGAAGTGGCTTCGACTCTGGGCCAGCGACTCGATGCGACACGATTTCGACTGTTGGATATTTACGGCCTCGTCTAAAAAGACCCATCGCGCGGCCAGCGGTTTCGTTTTCCGGTCTGGACGGCGTCAAGAACCGTCCCGACCGAATCGGGTCCCGACCGATGCCGCCGGAACCTCTCGAGGTGTGATCGCATCGACGAGCCGGTGAACGCCGGCGTGATGGCTGGGCGCAGACGGTCGTGGCCGGTTTAGGATCTATCCGCCACACCGCAACCGTCGATGCCGCATCCAATCACGCGATGACAAGGTGCGGTGCCGCCGAACGAGGACCTCACCGTGCACACAAGTTCAGAAACCGCGTCACCGCTTCGCACGGTCGGCGGCGCGGAGGCTGTTCGCCTGGCCGTCGTGGTCGGCGCGCTGGGCGTCGTTTTCGGCGACATCGGGACCAGTCCGATCTACACCATCCAGACGGTTTTCAACCCTGACGACCCGCACCCGGTGCCGCTCAATACCAGCAACATTTACGGCATCGTGTCACTGATCTTCTGGTCGGTGATGATCATCGTCACGCTGACCTACGTCACCGTGGTGATGCACGCCGACAACGATGGCGAGGGTGGCATCATGGCGCTCATCACGCTGGTGCGGCGTTGGGGCGGGGCAGAGCGGCGTCGCACCCTCGCGACACTGGCCGCGCTGGGTATCTTTGGCGCCGCGCTGTTCTTCGGCGACAGCATGATCACCCCTGCGATGTCGGTGCTATCGGCGGTGGAGGGTCTCAAGGTCGTCCAGCCGTCCCTCGCGGAATGGATCGTCCCGATCACCGCGGTAATCATCTTTGCGCTGTTCGCGGTTCAGCGCTATGGCAGCGCCACTGTCGGTCGACTGTTCGGGCCGGTGATGATCGTCTGGTTCGCGTCGATCGGTGCCTGCGGCGTGAAAGGCATCATCGACCATCCGCAAATCCTAACGGCGCTCTCGCCGATCTATGCGGTGACGTTCATGTTCGGGCACTTCGATATTGCGTTCTTCGCACTCGCCGCAGTCGTACTCTCGGTCACCGGTGCGGAGGCGCTATACGCGGACATGGGTCATTTCGGTCGGCAGGCCATCACCTGGGGCTGGCTATTTCTCGTGCTGCCGGCCTGCGCTCTCAGTTATCTCGGCCAGGGGGCGCTGCTATTAGGTGACGAGTCCGCCGTAAGCGCCCCGTTCTTCTTGCTCACCCCGAGCTGGGCACAGTTACCGATGGTGTTATTAGCAACCGCCGCAACGGTTATCGCCTCCCAGGCGGTAATCACCGGGGCCTATTCAGTGGCGTCGCAAGCCGCTCGTCTCGGCTATCTGCCGAGATTGCGGATAACGCACACCTCGGAGTCGACGATAGGCCAGATCTACGTGCCGTGGATTAACGGCCTGCTCATGGTCGCGGTGCTTATCCTGGTGTTCGCCTTCCGTAGTTCGGCGGCGTTGGCCTATGCGTTCGGTATGGCGGTGACAGGCACCATCACCATCACCACACTGCTGTTCTTCTACATCGCCCGGACGAGGTGGAAGACGCCGCTTTGGCTGGTGCTGAGTGGCGCCGGCGCCCTGTTGCTGGTGGATCTGATGTTCCTGGCTGCGAACCTGACCAAACTGGTCCATGGCGCGTGGCTGCCGCTCCTGATCGCCGTGGTTGCTTTCACCGTGATGACGACATGGCAACGCGGGCAAGAGATTGTCACCCGAGCCCGGGAGCGGGCGGAGGGACCGCTGGGTGAGTTCGTCGATCATCTCGCCGACCATCAGCCTCCATTGCTGCGCATCCCCGGCACGGCGGTATTCCTCAACCGCGGAAAAGAGACCACACCCCTGGCGATGAGGGCAAACGTCGAACACAATCGCGTGCTGCACGAACACGTGGTGATCATGGCGATCGACACGCTGCCGGTGCCCCGCGTACCAGACTCCGAGCGAACGGAAGTCGATGCTCTCGGCTACGCCAAGGACGGGCTCATCCATCTCACCGCGCACTTCGGGTACATGGAAAAGCCGAATATCCTTGGCGTGCTTCGCCTACTGGACCCGGCGCGGACCGAAGGCACGATCGCCGTCGACGACGCTTCCTACTTCCTGTCCAAGCTCGAACTGACCAAAGGTACGGCGCCGAACATGGCACGTTGGCGCAAGCAGTTGTTCATCGCGACCTCCTACATCGCTGCCGACGCCGCCGATTACTTCGGACTGCCGCCCGACCGCACGGTGGTCATGGGTTCGCGGATAGAGATCTAGAGGCCTAACGGCCGGCTACCCGCAGGGGCGACCCCGTCGTCGGTAACCCGGCGAACATTGCGCAGCTCGTCTTCTGCCCTTCAGCGGACCGGGTCGACGCCCGCGCGGCATGAGTAGATGCGCGCGTCCCAGCCGGCCAGGTCCAGAGACGTTGACGTCGACGTGGCTGGGGTGCCGGGGAGGTTGCCGAGCAGCAGGTCGGCCCCGATCCATTCTGGGCCGACCTCGACGGTCTGCCGACCGCGTCCGCAGTTGGCGACGACAAGGAGTTTCCTCTCAGGCGTGGTTCTGGTGTACGCCCAGATCTGCGGGTCTTCCGCCATCAGCGGAGTGAAGTCGCCATCGACCCAGATGGCCGATTCGTGACGGAGACGAATGAGCGCTTGGTAGTGCGCGAAAACCGAATCCGTTGCGTCGATCTGGGCTGCGGCATTGAGCCAGGTGTAGTTCGGGTTGACCGGCAGCCACGGGTCGCCGGTGCTGAAGCCGGCGTTCGGTCCCGCATCCCATTGCATAGGTGTGCGGGCGTTGTCACGACTGATCTTGGCCAGAGCGGCCAACGCCGCTCCTTCGTGCCCACCGAGTTCAACCACATTCCGGTGGTAATTGACGGCCTCAAGGTCCTTGTGGTCCTGTGGAATTCGGAACGGGTAGTTCGTCATTCCGAGTTCCTCGCCCTGATACACGAACGGGGTGCCGCGCATGCCGTGCAGAATCGTTGCCAGCGCCTTCGCCGAGGCCGCCCAGTAGTCCGGGGCGTCGTCACCAAACCGGGACACGACTCGGGGCTGGTCGTGGTTGTTCCAGTACAGGCCGTTCCAACCGGTGTCCGCCAACGCCGCCTGCCACCGATGGAGCGACCGCTTCAGGACGACCAGGTCAAGACCGCGGTAGTCGAATTTGTTCGTCGGGCTCTGATCGACGGCCATGTGCTCGAACTGAAAGACCATGTCCAGCTCACCGCGGGCCGGATCGGTGTAGAGCTGCGCTTGTTCGGGCGTCACCGCCGGCATCTCGCCGACCGTCATGAACTCGCCGTCGCGGCGGCCGAAGACCTCGCGGGTCATCTCGGCGAGGTACTCATGCACGTGCGGGCCATCGGCGAACTGCTCGAGGGCGATGACGAACGGGTGTCCCGGGATCGCCGGTGCGTCGGGCAGGCCCTCGGTCTTGGAGATGAAATTGATGACGTCCATCCGGAAGCCGTCGACACCGCGGTCGAGCCACCAAACCATGATGTCCTGCACAGCTTTTCGTACCTGTGGGTTCTCCCAGTTCAGGTCCGGTTGCTTGCGGTCGAACAGGTGGAGGTAGTACTGGCCGGTGGCGGGATCCCGCTGCCACGCCGGGCCGGAGAAGAATGAACCCCAGTTGTTCGGCTCGGCACCGTCACGAGCGTCGCGCCAGATGTACCAATGCCGCCTGGCACTGGCGCGCGAAGATCGCGACTCGACGAACCACGGGTGCTCATCCGAGGTGTGGTTGACCACCAGGTCCATCACCAGTTTCATCCCGAGTTCGTGCACCTTGGCGAGCAGTGCGTCGAACTCGGCCAGGGTGCCGAACAGCGGATCGATGTCGCGATAATCACTGATGTCGTAGCCGTTGTCGGCCTGCGGCGAACGGTAGATAGGCGACAACCAGATCACATCGACGCCGAGCGCCCGTAGATAGTCGAGCCG
Organism: Mycobacterium sp. IDUB_19; assembly: GCF_055419445.1. Taxonomy (NCBI): domain Bacteria; kingdom Bacillati; phylum Actinomycetota; class Actinomycetes; order Mycobacteriales; family Mycobacteriaceae; genus Mycobacterium; species Mycobacterium sp. IDUB_19. The sequence goes on from NZ_JBVAXR010000046.1 coordinate 11,480, forward strand.
CCCGATGATGCCGGCCAGGTCACCGATCCCGTCGCCGCTCGAGTCGGCGAAACTGCGCGGATAGATCTGGTAGACGACAGCAGACTTCCACCACGCAGGATCGCGCCGCGCCTTCATTTCCGATTCGCAATGACGTCACGGTAGACCTTGACGTACTTGTCGATCATGGTGGCGACCGTGAAACGGTCGGCCGCGCGCTCGGCGATCCTGCGCCGGTCCAGATCGCCGGCTGCAGCGACCGCGGCCACCGCCGAATCGATGTCGTCGACCAGACATCCGGTGACCCCGTGCTCGACAAGTTCCCCCATTGAGCCTCGCGAGTTGGCGATCACCGGCGTGCCACAGGCCATCGCCTCGACGACGCTGTAGCCGAACGGCTCGTCAAAGTCGATCAGGTGCAGCAGCGCATCCGCTCCGCCCAGTATCTCGGCGCGCGCAGACGCATCAACGGGGCCGAGATAGCGGACGTGCTCGCCGTCGATGTGCGGCGCGACCTCGTTACGGAAGTACTCCTCGTCCTGGACGATCCCGGCGATGTCGAGCCGACGGCCACACCGGCGGGCGACCTCGATCGCCTGGGCGGTGCCCTTGTCGGGATGGATCCGTCCGAAGAACAGCAGGTGCTCGCCGGGGCTTGGATGGATCGCGAACGTGTCGATATCGATGCCGTGATGAATAGTGGCGGCGTAGTGCAGCTTTGGGTGTCGGTCGGCGTCGCTGATCGACACATACGCGCCTGCGCCGTCATAACGCTCGTAGACAGGAATGATCCGGTCGGACGAGAACCCGTGGATCGTGGTGACCACCGGTGTGGCCACCAGATCGCTGTATGTGAGCGGCAGGAAGTCGAACCCGTTGTGAATGACGTCGAACTCGTCGGCGCGCTCGAACACGGAGGCGATGTGCAAGCACTCTGCGACCTTGGCGTCGATCGTCGCGTCTTCAGACCACCCACACAGCGCGGTGGCGGACAGGGTGGCCGTGGTGATCGAGTCTGCGGTGGCGAACAGCGTGACGTGATGGCCCGCAGCCACCAGCCCCTCGGTGAGCAACGAGGCGAACTGCTCCCACGGCCCGTAGTGGCGAGGTGGTGTCCTCCACGCGATCGGCGCCAGTACAGCCACTCGGATCGCGCCGCCGACCTCGCCTTGGATGGGAATGTCCTCAGGCTACCCCGCGCCGCCTCTGCTCATCCGGCACGGAAGGTCATCCGCGAGGAGGTGCGGCAGCTGGTTCGTTCGCAGCATGTCACCAACCGTCGGCACGTGGTTTCCGGTGAACCAGTCCTCGGGTGCCCACACGGATACGAAGCGACGCCGTGGACCGGAAGCCGTTGCCTGAGATCCACGACACCGTTGTCTTTGCGGGACACCGTCGATTAGCCGGCCTCGATAGCGGCAACAGTTGCCGCCGCATCGGTCCCACAGATGCGTTGGAGGTTTACGGGTCCAGCGGCCACTAGATCGTTGATGCGGCGCTTGAGGTCTCCCGAGGAAAGATGGGCGTACAGGTTTGCGCCCGGGCATGCGGTTTGGGCTACATCGCGGTGGCCGGCCAGGGTGTCGGTGGCGATGTGAAACGTTTGGGTGGCCCATGCGAAGGCGAGAGCGGCTCCGTGAAGTTGGGCTTCGGAGACGACTTCTTTATCGAAGTCTCCTTCACAGAGGACTAGGAAGTGCCCTGTCGTGTCGTAGTCCGTCGCGGTGTCACCCGCGATCTGCGGCGTGCGCAATTCATAGATGTTGCCGTCGCGATCAATGCCGACGTGATAAGCGATGTCGACCCATCCCAGCTTGTCTTGGTGGTAGAGCTGGTCCTGACGGAAGCGGCCTGGGGCGTTGCGGTTGTCGCCCAAGACGACGGCCTCGTGGTGAAGAGTCATGCGGGTAATGGTGTGAGGCCTGCCGCCGGCTCGGGCGGGACGAGCACCCCAGGCATCTCGACACAGCATCACAGCTGACGCCGCGCTGAGCGGCAAAGCGGACGCAGTCGTCGGACCCGCGGGCTCAGCCACAGATTGCGAGCGCACGCACCCGCTGGCGATCGCCGCCGCCCCTGCACCACCGAGCAGCCGGAGCAGCCGGCGACGGTTGACGGGCTCGGGAGCAGCATCGTGCTGGCCAGAAGTGACTGTGTCCACTACGAACACCATACGAAGTGCCGCGGTCGGCGCGAAGCCATTCGTGGCGCGAATTCTGAACGCTATATTGACGAATGGTCGAAACGGGGCAGCAAAAGGCGATCGGCTCACGGTGCAACGACTCACCAGTTCCTTATCGAGCCGGGCGCGGCCGACGTTCAGTTCCATGAGGGCACCGTGGTGTGGCGCCTCGATGCCGTCAAGGCGGCAGAAATCATCGAGCTGCTAAATGTTGGACGGTCCCCCCGCTACTCGCCACCACTATGTCGAAGGTATGTCCACGCCGGCACCGACGATTGTTCTCTCCCGCAACGAGTACCTGGACATGCTCCCGGCCGAGGCCACGTTTCCCCCGTGGGCCTCGAGCAGACCAAACTGTGCCTGCTGGTGATGATCGGGGTGCGTGCCGATGGCCGCAAAGAGCTGGTGGCGATTACCGACGGGTATCGGGAGTCCACCGAGTCGTGGGCTGATCTGCTGCGCGATTGCCGCCGCCGCGGAATGACCGCCCCGGTGCTTCCACCGCCGCCACGACCGGAACGGAGGTCGCCTGAAACACCCCATCAACAGGTCTTGACAATATTTGTCTCGACGATCGCGTCGGACGATGAACCGCTGGTTACCACGGTTCGCCATTGCCGAATGACCAATCCGAGCGGTCAACGAAGACCAAGTTGATCATGACGTCATCAGGGCGGACGGAGAGCTTGCTCTTCAGTTCGTGGGCTATGAATCGGAAGAAGGCAAGCTTGGAATCTTTATTGTTTCCGACAGTGCTAGTCACTTGGATCAAGATGAAGTCCGGTGATCGATTCCAGCCGAGAAAGTGGGGGTCGTAAATCAAATTATCGGGGGGATGCTCGCCGATAACGATGAAGCGGTCCCCTTCCGGCGCCTTCAGCACGCCGACAATCCCCTGGTAAACGATGTCGGCCACGGCGGCGCGATACTCCGAAGTTTTTCCTTGCAACAGGTCGATACGCGCAAACGGCAAAATATCCTCCTGGGGGTGCAGAGTTGACTGAGGTTTAAAGCCGACAGCCTTGCTTGCTGCAGGTGAACGGCCACAGGTCAAAATATCTTAGGGCGGTCTAGCGGTCGGGCGAGAGCAATGATCAGAACCGAGTTCACGGCGCCGAGGAGGCCAACGAGACCAAAGTCGCGAAAGGCCCTGGCTCGCGTGCCGCCGGGGTTGCGAAGGCCTACAGGCTGATCGATGCCGCACCGACCCGCTGGGCGGCCCGTCAACGCCCCTCATTTGGTCGCCCTGGTCCGGTCCGGGCGGTGACACGCAAGGCGATTACTCGAACGGCCCACCGGCATCACCCCACCCGAACCGGCCGCCATGACCGGAACGGAGGTCGCCTGAGACACCCCGATCCACAGGTATTGACAATTCCTCCCCGGTGGATGGTTGATGAGGACAGTCCTACATGCGGCGGCTGGAGGATGCCTCGATCCAGTCGGAGTATCGAGTAGTGAAGATGGTGGCGTTCTCGTCGGGCTCGAGGCTGTGATCGTCGATCACCGCACCGAAGTACGGCGCCTGGGCATCAGTCACGACCCGACGTTGATCACCATTGGCAGCAAGGCCCGTGCGGACAAAGTCGTCCATCCCCATTGCTTCGGGTCCAGCGATCTCCGTTACTCCGTTGATAGGGCTCCCGACAGCTGCGTGGGCAACGGCGGTGGCGACATCGTCGGCGGCGATAGGACGGAACAACGCGTGTGGCAACCTGACAATGTCTCCGTCTGTCGCGGAATCGGCCAAGCCAACAGCGAATTCGTAGAACGGAGTTGCTCGCACGATCGAATAGGGCCGGCCCGAATCCTTGATCAGGTTTTCCTGAGCCGCCTTCGCGGTGTTGTAGCCGCTATCTGGCATGGTCTGCGCGCCCACCACCGACAACGCCACATGGTGTTTGACTCCCGCTTCCTGTTCAGCAGCAAGAAGATTCGTGGTCGTGGTTGTGAAGAAGTGCATCACAGGTTCATCGTCGAACAACGGTGAATCGGCGACGTCGACCAGGACATCCGCACCGGCGACGGCGTCGGCGAGGCCTTCACCGGTGAGTGAATCGACACCTGATCGGCGTGAGGAGGGGATCACGTCGTGTCCCTGCGCGCTGAGCTTGGACGCTACTTTCGAGCCGATCAACCCACGCCCGCCAATGACTACGACCTTCATGATGAACCTTTCAGAGTTGCGTTTGGCTGGTTACCAGTTGCGGCCGGCCATGTCCGTTCTCGTGGCAACCGGATCCTTTGGAGCCGCCGGGCACCGCAAGTCCGGCCGGACCCGCGCCGCTGACCGCGACGTCGGTGTCGACGCGACGGGAAGTGCTCTTGGCGCTCGGATCGCTCATGCCGGCAGGATGGCGGTGACCTCGACTTCCACGCGCAGGTTGGGCCACACCAGCCCGTCGATGATGCTGAGCATGGCGGCGGGTTGGTGGTGGATGATCTCTTGGCTCACCGCCAGGCACATTGTCACGGCTGGTGAGCCATTGGCGCATGTAGACAATGTCGATGAGCTTCGCGCCGGCGTCGTCGAGCGCGTCCTCGACGTTGGCCCAGCACTGCCGGGCCTCGTCGGTGAAGTCCTCAGGCGGGGTGCCGTCTTCGCGCAGCCCCGGCGTTCCGGAGACGAAAACCTGTGTGCCACAACTGGATACGGCGATGACGTCAGCGTATTTGGCGATGTGAGCGGCCACTCCGGTGAAGATCGGGGTAATTGTGGTCATCTCGAGACTCCTTGGTGGTGTGAGGTTTTCGGCGTGTGATGGCAACTTCGCGAGATGTCTTTCGTGATCACCACTCCGCTGGACTCGTGGCCTGCGACGACTTGTGCGAGGGCGTAGGCGGCCTGATCCAGGCTGCAGGAACGCGGAGTTGGCATGCTCAACCGATGAGAGTCGAGTAGCGCGGCCAGGTGGTCGAGCTGAGCGCCGTCGGAACGGACGTAAACCGCGGTTACGCTGATGCCGCGGGTGGATGCAGGCGGGTCGGGGGTGATGGTGGCCAGCCGGCCACCATCGGCAAGCGCGGTCATCGCCGCAGCAACACCCTCGGGGGCGGCATTGGCGACGGCGTCGACAGCGCCCTTCGCCAGCGCCCTTGCGTGTTGTGGCCACATCGGATCGCGGTAGTCGATTACTTCGCGGGCGCCATTCGCGCGGACTCGGTCGGCGCTGCGGGGGCTGGCAGTGGCGAGCACATCGACCCCGCGCAGGGCGGCCAGCTGGACGATGAGCCCGCCGGTGATTCCACCCGCGCCATGAACGAGCAACGTTTCTCCACCGTGAAGCGCCAACGCCTCGCCGACCACCTGCTCGGCGGTCAGCGCCGGCACCGGAAAGATCGCTGCGGTCTCCCACGAGACCTCGCGCGGTTTACGGGCGAGCGATCCGACGGGTGCGATCAGATAGGGCGCCCACGTGCCTTGGTCGCGCAGCGGCACTGGGTGGCACAGCACCTCGTCGTCCACACTGAATCCGCTCGGGTGAGCGCCAACGGCCTTGATGGCCCCGGCAGCCTCGACGCCGAGCGCCAGCGGCGGCCTCGTGCCAACGTCCCAACGGCCGGTGCGAATGATGTTGTCCCAGTTACCAACCCCAGCGCTGCGAATATCGATGAGGACCTCGTCGGCTGTCAACGGTCGCGGCTCGTCCACTTCGAGCATCTCCACTTTGCCGCCGAGCGTGCGGACCCCCGCTACAAGCATGGTCACAGCGAGACGACCGGCCAGTCGTTGTCCACGTCGATCCGGACAGCCCAGATAGGGTCTGGCGGGTACCTACTCATTCGTGTTGTCGTCCTTGGTGAGCGGGCCGTCTCCGGTATCGAGCAGGAAGACCGCGAGCAATTCAGCGGGTTCGGTGGCGCTGGCATTTTCACTGATCGTGTGGTGGGCGCCGGGGGCTTCGCTCCACGTCTCACCGGGGTGGTAGACGCGTGCAGGCTCACCTTCGACTTGGCTACGGATCACTCCGGATATCACGTACGCCATGATGAACGCGGATTTCGCGTGGTGGTGAGCTCCGCTTTTAGCTCCGGGGAGATAGCTGACGGTCACTGCTTCAAGTGATTTGCCCGGAACATTGGTAGGTTGATTGAAAACTGGTCGGACAACCGGGTTTTGATCCGAATTCGGTGGCGTCGGCTCGGCGTGGGCCGCAGGCGCGAGCATCACCGCAACCGTCAGTGCGGCGAGTGGTGTTTTGAGGGCCATTTTGGCTACTTTCCCTTGGGACGCCTGGACGACTAGCTGATGTGATCGCACGATTTGGGATGAACCGCGTGGATGCGAAGCCGCCTCACGACAACCCTTTTCACTCTTCGGCGACGCGCAGGATCGTCTTGCCAGGGATGCGCTTGCCGGGAGCGAATGCGGCGGCAGCTTCGGCAAGTGGCAACACGGCGCCAACGACCGGTTTGAGGCGTCCATCCCGTACTCGCTTGGCAAGGTCGGCGAGCTGGGCGCGATCGGCTTCGACAAGGAAGAAAATTGCCCGCCCGTCGTGCGGCTGGGTCTTCGGCGGCTCGGCGATGGTGACGAGCGTTCCGCCAGCCCGCACCAGAGTGGCCGATCGGGCGAGGACCTCTCCGCCGATCACATCGAACACCACATCGACTTCGCCTGCATCCTCTAGCTTTTCGGTCTCCAGGTCGAGGAAGGTGTGGGCGCCGAGCTCCAACGCCCGGTCCCGGTCTGCTTTCCGGCCGGTGCCAATGACCCGCGCACCGACCTCACGAGCCAGCTGCACCGCGATCGACCCGACCCCACCCGCGGCGCCATGGATCAGAACCGTTTGTCCGGCGGCGAGGCGGCCGTGGTCGAACAGGCCCTGCCAGGCGGCCAATCCAGAGATCGGCAGCGCCGCGGCGACAGTATGGTCGATGTCCATCGGCAGCGGTGCGAGATTGCGGGCTTCCACAGCGGTGTACTCCGCGAGCGAGCCGTTGCGAGCCCAGTCGGCGAGCCCGAACACCCGCTGACCGACGCTCAAAAGGGTGCTGCCGTAACCCAGCTCAACCACAACACCCGACAGCTCGTGGCCGGGCACGCTCGGTGTCCGGTCACGACCCGCGCGGTCGATCCAAGTGTGCGGCCAGTCGAGCTCCCCGGGTGTGAGACCCGCGGCATGCACCCGCACGACGACGTCGTTGTCGGCCGCCTGGGGGTAGGACAGGTCCGTCAGCGAGAGGCCAGCGACACCGGCGTCACGATCTGAAACAGTGATGGCTCGCATTACAGGTCCTTCCTGATGTGGGTTGTTGTCGGGTCAGCCGCCCGCTCGCCAGCTTCAGTCGCTGCTTCGCCCTCGAGCTCGAAGAGGGCCGACCTAACCCACAGCAGATCGGCGATCTTGGCGCTGCCGGCGACGATCATGCTTGGAACGCTAATCGCGGTATCGCGCTGATCGTGGGCCACTTGGGTGCGGCGAAATGGGGCCAGTTGAGCCAGATGTTTCAGGGCAGCAGTCGGATCAGGGCATCCAACGCCGCTGACCATGCGCTCGGCGCGGGCGCGGCAAACCCGACCACCAAGCCGTTCCGCTTGCTGCCGGCTTCGGGATGGCGAAACAAATCAAGACCCTCCACGCCGAGCCGTCGCCACGCACGTTGACGTGACAGCGCGCTCTCGTCGGCCCCGGCAAGCTCAAGCATCACCTGCAGACCCGCGGGCATTCCTGCAACGGTGGTCTTCGGTGACGACCGGGCAACTGCGGCGACGAGTTCCTCGCGCCGGCGCCGGTACTGGGCGCGCATGGTCCGAATGTGTCTGTCATAGGAACCGGAAGCAATAAACTCGGCCATCGCTAACTGGTCGACGAAGCCGGAGGTCTCCTCGCGTTCACCCCTCTGCCGGCCTACCGCACGGACCAGTCGGTCCGGCAACACCAGCCACCCGAGCCGAAGCCCCGGCGCCAGCGACTTACTTGCCGTCCCCATATAGATGACGTGTTCGGGATCGATGCCGTGCAGCGCCCCGACAGGGCTGCGGTCGTAGCGGAATTCGCCGTCGTAATCATCTTCGATGATCAGTCCGCCGGTACGTCGCGCCCAATCAACGACCGCTGCGCGGCGGTCGGAATGCAAAGGCACGCCAAGCGGGAACTGGTGCGACGGTGTGAGCAGCACACCACCCGCATCTGCCATGCCGTCCAGCGCCATGACGTCGGCGCCATGAGAGTCCACTGTCAGTGGGGGGCAACGTAACCGCGCTCGAGCCAGCGGCGCCCGCTGTGTGTGCAGGCCAAATTCCTCGACGGCAACGGCGGCGACCCCGGCTTCTGCCAGCGCGCCGGCCACGAGGTTCAATCCTTCAGCAGCGCCGCTGCAGATGACGATGTTGCCCGGTCGGGCCCGAACTCCCCGAGCACGAGCAAGATACTGGGCAAGGGCGCCGCGAAGCTCCGGTCGCCCGTGTGGGTCGGTGTAGCCGAACGCCTCGAACGGTGCAGCGTTCAACGCGCGCTTGACCGCACCACTCCACTCCGTCCGTGGAAACGACGACAGGTCCGGATGTCCCGGTCGCAAGTCGTGGTCCAACTGCCGCTCTGTGCGTCGCTTGGGAAGTGAAGCGACGGACCGGACGACTTCGGCCGCACGTTGGGAAACCAACGTGCCCGAGCCCTGTTGTGATGTGAGCCAGCCCTCGGCGATGAGTTCGGCGTACGCACGGGCAACGGTGTTTCTCGCGACACCGAGGTCGGCGGCCAGTGCGCGACTCGAGGGCAACTGGATGCCCGGAAGCAAGCGCCCCGAACGGATGGCGTCGCGAATGGCTTCCATCACACCGTCACGCACCCTGCCGCCGGGGCGATCCAGGTAGAGATCCAACCCGGCGACCGAGCTTTGTGATCCGGTCGTTGCGTGCATGTCAGTGCTCGTGGTCATTGCCAGTGGGGCGATTGTAGTGTTCCTGGGGCGTGGGCAGATTACCCGCGAAGCATGGGGAGATGACCAGCCGTGGGCGGCGACCCCGCTACCCGACCAGTTCTACCTGATGCATTGGCGCGGGCCCTCAATCCGCTCGCGTATATATTCTTAAGCTCCCGAATGGCGAAGTTACGCTTCAAAATAGCCAACTCGTTGCAGAAAGTGGCTAGTCCGCTGATCCGGTGGAAGTGCGCATCATCGCGCCGTCTTGGCGGCGTCGCGCTGAGCCTTCTTTTTAACGTGGGTCGAGCAGCAGTGCCCCATTTCGCAATGGTATCGGTCACTGCAATCATGCGAACAATAAACTGATGCGGCCGGAAGCCAGTCCGGATCGGACAGGTCACGCCGTCGGTCGTTCGGATCGAACGTGTGGCCGCAATGTACGCAGGTCTTCATCTTGACCTTGGCCTTGGTAGCCATGCAGCTCAGAGTACGCGCCATCGCCCTAAATCGGTGCTGGTTTCAGATCGACGGCGAACAATCGACGTCTCGCAAAACAGATGGCGTGCGCTTCAAAGCAACATCGTTTGCGCCTGCGAATTAATTACTTTCTGAAACTACTCAGCCGTCGTCGATTCTCGCTATCGCCGCGGGTCGACACGACCGCGCGGTCATTTCAATGACATCGACGGGCAACGGGTCGATGGGCGGAAAATCAGCCTCACAGCGAAATCGCCTGCAGCGCAAAATGTTTCCATGTCTCCGACTCAGCAACTGTCTCCGAGGGCCTTTCGCCTGGCAACGCCATCGTGTGTATCGCTCCGTTGAGCGTCGCTTTGTGCTGTCCGCACGCGAGTAGACCACCCTGGCGTCACGTCGCCTAGCAAACTGATCAGGTGGGGCACAACGAGCGGTGCAGCCTCTGCCCGGGCGGGCGGGCGGCGCGGCTCCGAACGCGACGGCGCACCGCAGGAATTAACTCGGCAGCTATGGCGTTCGGCTAGCGGTGGCGAACGCGACGAGATCCAATAAAATCAGCCCGTCGGGCATTAATCGGGGGGCACCGTGTTGAGGCTTCTCAAGCGGGTATGGATTCCGCTGGTCGTGGTCGTGGCACTGATCATCGGCGGCGTTGCGGTGGACAGACTTAACGGCGTCTTCCCAGGACCTGGCGTGCCCAAGCCCGATCCGCGGGATGCGACCCCGCCGTACGCGGCCAAGACCGCCATCTACGAAATCCTGGGACCGCCCGGGACGACCGGCGTCGTCAACTGGATGGATGCGGATGCACAACCGCAGAAGGCCAACTTCACCACGTTGCCGTGGTCGCAGACCATCGTCGCCGAGATGCCCGGCATCTTCGCCTACGTCGTCGCCCAAGGTGACGGCCCCTCCATCGGCTGCCGGATCACCGTCGACGGCAAATTGGTCGATCAACAACAGGTCAACACGCGTGACGCGCAGGTCTCCTGCTTGGACAAATCCGCGTGACCGACGACACGGACGAAATCCCCGTCGCGCCACACACCGAAGTTGAGCGCAAACCGCGTCTGGCCCACGCCATCCACGTCCTGGCGCTGCCGATCGTTGTGTTCTGGCTGTTGCTTGCGGTCGGCGTCAACGTCTTCGTCCCACAGTTGGAGAAGGTTGCCGAGGACGTCTCGGTGCCGCTCTCGCCATCCGATGCGCCTTCGGTGACCGGGATGAAGCACATCGGGGAGAAATTCAAGGAGTACGACTCCGACAACCTCGTCCTGGTGACCCTGGTCGGGGAGAAACCTCTCGGCGAGGAGGCTCACCGGTACTACGACGATCTGGTCAAGAAGCTGAAGCAGGACACCACACACGTCGAGCATGCACTGAATTTCTGGGGGCAGCGGTTTACGGCATCGGGTGTCGAGAGCTATGACCACAAGTCCGCCTACGTCCAGGTCAACCTGCGCGGCGACCAGGGCGGCGCCGTCGGCGACAAGTCGGTTGACGCGGTTCGCCAGATCGTCGCGGATTCGAAGCCGCCGCCGGGGGTGAAGGCCTACGTCGCGGGTCAGGGAGCCCTGACCGACGACACGATCGTTGTCGGTAACGCGAGCCTGTTCAAGATGACGATCATCACCGTCATCATCATCGCGATCATGCTGATGTTCGTCTATCGGTCCATCGGCACCGTGCTGCTGACAATGGTGATTCTGTTCGTCGGACTGGCCACCGGCCGAGGCGTGGTAGCGCTGCTGGGCGACACCGGCATCATGGGGCTGTCGACCTTTGCCGTCAACTTGCTGACGGCGCTGGCCATCGCGGCCGGGACCGACTACGCGATATTCATGGTGGGCCGCTACCAGGAGGGGCGCGAGCGGGGTCTAGACCGCGAAGCCGCCTACTACGACACCTTCGCCGGGGTTACCAAGGTGGTGCTGGGCTCGGGTTTGACGATCGTCGGGGCGCTGGCCTGTCTGCATTTCACTCGGCTGCCCTACTTCAGTTCGCTGGCGTTTCCGTGCGCAATCGGTCTGCTGGTGGTGGTGGCCGCCGGGGTGACCCTGACACCGGCGCTGATCGTGTTCGCAAGCGGCTTTGGTCTATTCGATCCGAAGCGAAAGTTCAACTACACCCGGTGGCGCCGCCTGGCGACGGCCATCGTGCGGTGGCCGGCGCCCATCCTCGCCACCTCCGTCATCCTGGCGATCGTCGGCGCCCTGGGATTGATGGGCTTCAACCCGCGCTACAACGACCTGTACTACCTACCGAAGAGTGCGTCCTCGGTTCAGGCGTACACCGCGGCCGATCAACACTTCACCCAGGCCCGTTTGAATCCGGACCTTCTGATGATCGAATCGGACCACGATCTGCGCAATCCCACCGACATGCTGGTCCTGGACAAGATTGCTGGAGCCATCTTCCGGGTGCCCGGCATCGAACGGGTGCAGAGCATCACCAGGCCACTCGGCCCGCCAATTCAAGACGGATCCATTCCGTTTCAGCTCAGCGTGCAGAGCGCGCCCATCCGCGACAACCTCAGCTACCTGAAGGACCGTGTCGCCGACCTCAAGAAGATCACCGGTTTCCTCGACACCCAGATCGCCCTATTAGAGCGCCAGTACGACGTGACTAAGAAGCTCGCGAACGCCGCGGACGATAGCTCGAAAACCGCGGCGAGCACCGCGGCTATCACGGATGAAATCCGAGACCACATCGCGGATTTCGACGACTTCTGGAGACCGATTCGCAGTTACTTCTATTGGGAGAAGCACTGCTTCGACATCCCGATCTGCTGGTCGCTACGAAGTCTGTTCGACGCCCTGGACGGATTCGATCAGCTCGCCGAGCAGTTCCACAATCTCACGAAAGACCTCGGCGACACGGCTAAGGCGACGCACGAACTGCTGGCGATTATTCCCGAGAATATCGCCACCTCGAAGGCGATCCGGGATACGACGCTGACCATCTACAGCTCGTTCGACAGTCTGATCGATCAGTTCGACCGGCTGACCGACACGAACGCCGTAATGGGCAAGTCCTTCAACGACTCTCAGGTGGAGAGCCTCTTCTACCTGCCGCCCGAGATCTTCCAGAACCCGGACTTCCAGCTGGGGTTGAGCTTGATGGTGTCGCCGGACGGCAAGGCCGCTCGCTTCATCATCACTCACGCAGTGGATCCGGCGACGACGGAAGGAATCGCGTCCGTCGCTCAGGAGCGACAAGCGGCCAAGGAGGCGCTGAAACTCACCTCGCTGCAGAACGCCGACATGTACCTCGGCGGTACTGCCGCAACGTTTTCCGACATCGCCACCGGCGCTAAGTACGACCTGATGATCGCCGGGGTGGCCTCGATCGTGCTCATCTTCATCATCATGGTGATCGTCACCCGCGCTTTGGTCGCTGCGGGCGTCATCGTCGGAACGATCGTGATGTCACTGGGAGCGGCCTTCGGGTTCTCGACACTGATTTGGCAGCACCTTCTTAATTTCCAGTTGCACTGGGTGGCAACCGAATTCGCGTTAATCGTGCTCTTGGCGGTGGGGTCAGATTACAACCTGATGCTGGTGTCCCGGATCGAGGAGGAGATCGGAGCCGGCCTGAAAACGGGACTCATCCGCGGCATGGGTGTCACCGGCCCGGTGGTGACTGCCGCCGGTGTGGTGTTCGCCGTCACCATGGGCACGATGATCACCAGCGATCTCCGGGCGATCGGCCAATTCGGCACCACGATCGGCATTGGCCTTCTGTTCGACACCTTCGTCGTCCGATCGCTCATCACGCCGTCGATCATGACGGTGATGGGACGCTGGTTCTGGTGGCCGAAGCGGGTACGGGTCCGCCCGGCCAGCCAGATGCTCCGGTCCATCGGGCCGCGCCCGCTGGTTCGTGCACTGCTGTACCAGCCGCGGCACGCGGGCCCGCCGGATCCGCAGACGTAACGCCCTGCGGCACAGCACGCGCCGAGGATGCGTGCCGCTCAACCGATGCTCTACCAGGAAATTCGGACTGCTGAACAACGGCGTCGTTCCGCCTCGTTCGGGTTCAGTCCCGCTCGTTACCAGCGGTGGTGTTTGCGGGTCTTGACGGCGCCAACGCTCACGATCTACTGCTCGGGGCTCGCAGGACTCGTCGGGGTGGTAGGACTCGTCGGGGTAGTAGAACTCGTCGGGGTAGTAGAACTCGTCGGGCTGGTAGAACTCGTCGGGCTGGTAGAACTCGTCGGGGTGGCAGGACTCGTCGGCCTGGTAGAACTCGTCGGGCTGGTAGGACCCGTTGGGCTCACGGGGCTCGTAGGGCCTGTCGAGCTCGTGGGAGTCGCGGGCGTCGAGCTCGCGAGGCCTGGGCCTTCGCCACACCAGTCCGCCACATCTTTCGGGTACTGCTCGAGCGGTAGCGGGCAACGCTGCCCCGGCGGGAAATTGGCGCCGGCGTTGAGTAGATCGCAGGGCACATAGACCTGCTTGCCTTTGGGGGTGTTGGTCAAACACTTCGTCGACGGATCGGCATGGCCCTGGGCAGGGAGGACGATCGCCACCGCCAAAGTGGCGAGCACCCCGATAGCAAAGCGATAGATCATGAACCCTCCTTTATCCAGCCCCTGTGAGGATTGAACTCTGCTGAAAGATAGTCAGCCACAGCCGACGAAAAAGAAAACTGGCCAGAACTTGTGGCCTTGACCAGCACCTTCTCAGGTGGAGCTGCCGGGAATCGAACCCGCTAGAAAAGCCGGTGTTACCTGCGGGACTGCGGAACTCCAGGTGCTGGCATCTAGTGGGAGTACCCGAGCGCGGCGCCATCCGGTCTGCCGATCACCTCGGGGCGGCAACAGCGGTTGTGAGCCAACGCGTCGCGGCACCGCCGGAGAGGTGGACGCCGTCCCCTCCATGCACGAAGCTCACGTCCAGCAGTCAAACCCGACCCTTCGACAGGACAACACCACAGCGATCCTGATCAACGAGCAGTTCCCGTCACGGGTCAGTTCTACTCACCACGGTTCGAGCAGGATCTGTGCATTGCGAATACCAGATTCGAGTAGGTCGTCGGAGAGTTCACGATCGGATACGGCGCGGGCGAGTTGCATGGTGGCGACGAGGATGGTGAACAGCCCCAGCGCCGTTGTGCGTGCGGAGGACGGGTCGTTCGGAGCCAGGTGCGTCGCAATGACGTCGACGATGGATTGCATTCCCTCGGTGTAGGAATCGCGGACGGCGTCGCCGCAGCGGCCGATCTCATCGAGCAGCGCAGCGTTGGGACAGCCCGTGCCCAGATCATCGCGATGGCCTGGCGTGAGATATCCGCGCACGAATTCCTCCAGTGCCGCTCGGCCCTTGGGTAGCGAGGCGAGGACGGCACGCTGGGTGGCCAGTTGATCGGCGACCACGTTGGCGACGAGATCGTCCTTGGAGTCGAAGTGCGCATAGAACGCGCCGTTGGTCAGCCCCGCGTCAGTCATGAGCGCGGCAACACCTGAACCGTCGATGCCGTCCTGCTTGAAACGTCGGCCGGCGGATTCGATGATCCGCCGCCGCGTTCCGGCTTTGTGCCCTGCGTCGTACCTCGCCATAGCGTCCTCCGTCACTAAAAGTCCTACTTGCGGATCTTAGCCGATTAACTTACAGTCATAATATTACGGTCATACGCCAATGACGTCTACAACGAGGAAGACCACCCCGATGACTTCTCTGCACGATCCCCTACAGCTGGCCTGCGGACAGGTGCTGCCGAACCGGATCATGAAAGCCGCGATGAGCGAAGCGCTCGCCGACTCGGGAAACTCGCCCGGTACCCGTCTCGAGCGGCTGTACCGCAGGTGGAGTCAGGGCGGATACGGGTTGCTGGTCACCGGCAACGTGATGGTCGATCGCACTCAGTTGGGCGAACCCGACAACGTGGTGATCGAGGACGACCGTGACCTTGACGCACTGACGGTGTGGGCGAAGTCCTCTCACGACGCCGGCGTGCCGATCTGGATCCAGCTCAATCACCCCGGCCGCCAGTCCAACCCCCTCGCCGTGGGCCACACTCCGGTGGCGCCGAGTGCCGTGCCGATGAGTCTCCCCGGTTCGCCGACACCGCGCGAACTGACGTCACCCGAGATCGAGGACATCATCGAACGATTCGTGACGGCGGCCGCAGTGTGCGAGACGGCCGGATTCGACGGCGTCCAGGTGCACGGTGCGCATGGTTACCTCGTCACACAGTTCCTCTCACCGCTGACCAACCTCCGTGACGACGACTGGGGCGGCGACCCACGGCGACGGATGCGATTCGTCCTCGAGATCGTCCGCCGCATCCGGGCTCGGGTATCCCCCGGCTTCGCAGTGAGCGTGAAGCTCAACTCGGCGGACTTCCAACGTGGTGGATTCAGCGAGGACGAGTCACGCGACGTGGTCGCTGCCCTGGCCGGCGAAGGCCTCGACATGATCGAGATCAGCGGCGGCAACTACGAATCGCCTGCCATGGCGGGGTCCGCCGCCGCCAGTACCCGCGCCCGCGAAGCCTACTTCCTCGACTACGCGCGCACGGTACGGCAATTGGCAGGTGATGTGCCGCTGGCGGTAACGGGCGGATTCCGGTCACGCGAGGCCATCCAAGAAGCGCTGCGCGCCGGTGACTGCGATGTGGTCGGGCTCGCCCGTCCGACAGTGACAACCCCCGACGCGGCGGCCGCCATCCTGTCAGAGCGCCTGGACATACTGCCGACCCGAGAGCTGCGTTACGGGATGCGCCGCGTGCTGGGCAGGTTCGTCGACGTCAAGGCGCTCGACGGCGTCCTCAACATCAGTTGGAACACCGATCAACTGCACCGGCTGGGTGCGGGACTCGACCCTGATCTCGACCGAGGGCGGCTGGCCACGACGGTGGCCATGCTCCACCGCAACGGCACTACCTCGTTCGGCCCCAAGCGGGGCATCCGATGACGCGTCAGTCCTACGACCTGCGCGGGAAGGTCGTGCTCATCACCGGCGGGACCGGCGGAATCGGCAGTGCTACCGCACGTGAACTCATCCGCCGTGGCGCGAAAGTGGCGATCGTGGACGTCGATCCGCGGACGCCACAGATCGCCGCGCGCATGTCGTCACATTCGGCCATGGGCACCGTCGCCGACGTGTGTTCTCGCGAGGCTCTCGACGTCGCCGTCACCGAAGTCGTCGACCGCTTCGGGCGGCTTGACGTCGCGGTAGCCAACGCCGGCATCCTCTCTCGCGCCGCCACTTTGCGCACCACGCCGACGTCCTCGATCGAGTCTCTACTCGCGGTCAACGTGGCCGGCGTCGTGAACACGATCCAGGCCGCCATGGATCAGGTCATCGCTCACCGCGGCCAATTCGTCCTCATCAGTTCGGTGTTCGCGTTTCTCAACGGCATGGGCACCATTCCGTACGCGATGAGCAAGGCAGCCGTCGAACAGCTCGGCCGCGGGCTGCGCGTGGAACTCGCCGCGCACGGCGTCTCAACCACGATCGCCTACTTCTCGCTTATCGACACCAACATGATCAAGCACGGCGTCGACGACGATCCTATCGTCGACGAACTGCTCGCGGCGCTGCCCCGGCCGCTCCTCAAGCGCCTTCAACCCGACACTGCCGCAACAGCACTCGCCGACGGCCTCGCCCATCGTTCGCCGCGCGTCATGGAGCCATCCAGATGGATGCCCCTATCGGCGCTGCGCGGGCTCCTCGCGCCCGCAATGGATTCGCATCTGGCCCACGACCGGCGGACCCTTGCTGCCCTGTCCACACTCGACACACGAGCCGACGTCGCACCGTGACAACCAACCATCCCGATCTCCCTGCGGGGACGCGCGATCACATCGAAAGGCATGAAATGGCCACGTGGAAAGACGCACCCACCCAGATGATCGACGTCAACGGCGTCGAGTTCGCATACCGCGAACTGGGCTCCGGCTCAGAGGTTCCGGTGGTGTTTCTCCACCACCTGACAGCGGTCCTCGACGACTGGGACCCGCGGATCATCGACGGCGTGGCGGCGCACCACCGGGTGATCGCCTTCGATAACCGCGGTGTCGGCGCAACGGGCTCTTCGGTGCCATCCACGGTCGAGCAGATGGGCACCGACGCGATCGCTTTCATCCGTGCCTTGGGCCTCGAAAGGGTTGACCTATTCGGATTTTCGCTGGGCGGCGGCGTCGCGCAGATGATCGCCTTACAGGCGCCGGACCTCGTGCGGCGCATGATCCTGGCCGGCACCGGACCGCGCGGCGGCGGCGGCATCGACAAAATGGCAACCATTGTCGGGGTCGCCTACCTCAAAGCAGCACTCACGTTCAGTGACCCCAGGAACTTTTTGTTCTTCCCGCGTACCGCCGACGGCAAACACGCCGCGTCGGACTACCTCAACCGCCTCAAGGAGCGCACCCAGAACCGCGACAAACGAATCTCGATGCAGGCCCGCATCGCTCAGCTCAAAGCCATCCGGCACGCGGGGCTGAGCGACCCCGACGACCTGTCGGTCATCACCCATCCCGTCCTCGTCGCCAACGGCGACCACGACCTCATGGTCGACAGCAGTCACTCGGCCGACATGGCACGCCGACTGCCCAACGCCCGACTGAAGATCTACCCGAACTCGGGACACGGCGGAGTATTCCAGCACCACCGAACCTTCGTCCCCGATGCGCTGCAATTCCTCGCCGAGGAAAGAGCTTTCGACACCGTTAGGAGAACGTCATGAACTTACATTCGAGTCAACACAACGACGCGATCACGTCGTACAAACATGCGCCATCGCGCACGGTCACCGCAGGGGGTGTCACCTACGCCTACCGCGAACTTGGGCCCACGGGCGGGATTCCGGTCATCTTCTTCGTCCACCTCGCCGCCACGCTGGACAACTGGGACCCCCGGATCATCGATCCCATCGCTGCGCACCATCACGTCATTGCCTTCGACAACCGCGGCGTGGGAGCCTCCACCGGAACCGTTCCCGACACCGTCGAGTCCATGGCCGACGACGCCTACACCTTCATCACCGCACTCGGTTTCGACACCGTCGACATCTTCTCCTTCTCCCTCGGCGGCATGGTCGCCCAGGCACTGGTGATCAAACATCCTGAACTCGTCCGCAAGCTGATCCTCACCGGAACCGGGCCCGCAGGGGGAGAAGGCATCGACAAGGTTGCCGGGACCACCTACTACGACACATTGCGCGCCACCCTCACTCGGAAGGACCCCAAGGAGTTCCTGTTCTTCAACCGTGACGACACCGGCAAACGAGCCGCACGTGCATTCGTCGAACGCCTCGAAGAACGCGCCGAAGATCGAGACGCACCGATCACGGTGAGGGCCTTCCGGACCCAACTCAAAGCGATCAAGCGTTGGGGCCGCTCAACACCCGTCGACCTGTCCGTGATCACAAAGCCGACATTGATCGCCAACGGCGACAACGACCGTATGGTTCCCACGGCCCTCTCCGAAGACATGCACCGTCGCATCACGGGCTCGAAGCTCATCATCTATCCCGACTCCGGTCACGGTGCGATCTTCCAGTACCACCACGAGTTCGTGACTACCGCAATAAATTTCATTGATCATTACACCGATCGGTATGCAAGGAGTGAGCATGACTCAGCTAGGTAGCGGCAGCCGGCGAAGATTGCAATGGACCCTGGGGGTGCTCGCGGTGATACCCGCGGCGAGCGCGGCCGGTGAGATTCTTCGAGGCCCGCAGGGGGTGCCGGGCGGCTCACCCGATGTGAGTCCGACCGTGGACAGTTCCCTGCGCTATGCCAATGCGTTCAAATTCGCGGTCGGGCCTGTGATCTGGTCTCAACTCCGACATATCGAGCAGTCACCCGCCGTGTCTTTCGCGGCTTTAACCATCGCGTTTGGCGGCCTCACGCGGCTGAGGTCATGGCAACAACGCGGGCGTCCGCACCCCGTCACCGTGGGGGCAATCGCCCTCGAGACCATCGGAGTGCCGATCCTGCTCGCATGGCAGCGGAACATTGCTGCGAAGGCGGTGTGAAACAGATGCCTTCCGTACTGGTTACCGGCGCAGGCAGAGGAATCGGTCGGGCGATCGCCGAGCACATGAGCCGGCGAGGCTGGGACGTCTATGCCACCGCTCGCTCCGATGCCGCCCTCAACAGCCTCGACCGTCTGCCCAATGTTCACGCGATTTCCCTCGACATCACCGACAGGTCCGCCATTGCAGCACTTCCCGATCAGCTTCCCGCTGAGCTGAACGGCGTCGTCAACAACGCCGGCATCATCGTCAACGGACCGGTCGAGGGGTTGTCCCTCGACGATCTGACACAGCAACTCAACGTCAACGTCATCTCGCAGATCGCGGTGACGCAAGCGGTGCTGCCGAAGATCCGTGCCGCCCACGGCCGGGTGGTGTTCATGTCCTCGGTCAGCGGATTGATCACCACACCGGGCACCGGCGCCTACACCGCATCAAAGTACGCGATCGAATCCCTGGCCGACGCACTCCGTATGGAATTACGTCCATGGCGCATCCCCGTGTCACTCATCGAGCCAGGGCCGATCCGTACCGATATGTGGGCTGGCGTGCTCGACGACTACGACCATATGACCAAACAGCTCAGTGACGAGCATCGCCGACTGTATGCGTCGCACCTCGCTGGGAGCCGGAAGTTGTTGGGACGTATGCAAAAACTCGCTGCCGATCCCAAGAGGGTCACGAAGGCCATCGATCACGCGCTGACATCGAGGCGTCCGAAGCGTCGCTATCTTCTAGACATCGTCAGTCGCGCCCAGAAAGCCGTCGTCGCGATCACGCCGACCGCGGTCAACGACGCGGTTCTGGCAGCGGCAACCACGTCGAAATGAGGGCAGCTGCGCGCGGTGTGGTGAAGGGTGTTCGCTCCTGGGTTCCGGTGGTGTCGAGCACAAGTTGAGATGTGGATGGAAAAGAAAACTGGCCAGAGCTCATTCCGTGCCGAAGGCAAAAACCGTTGTCGAATCGTAGGTCTGGCCTGCGTTGAGCGTGGTCGTCGGGAAGTTCGGGTGATTCGGCGAATCCGGGTAGTGCTGGGTCTCCATCGTGAATCCCGCGCCCCGCCGGTAGACATGCCCGCTGGTGCCCGTGAACACCCCGTCGATGAAGTTGGACGTGTAGAACTGCACCCCGGGCTCGGTAGTGGAGACGGTCAGGGCTCGCCCGGTCTGCGGGTCCACTGCCACGGCCGCGTGGACCAGCCCGGTGTTGCTGCCGCGGTTGATCACCCAGTTGTGGTCGTAGCCCTGGGCCAGCAGCAGCTGCGGGTCATTCGCGGTGATATGCGCGCCGATCGCAGTCGGTGAGGTGAAATCGAACGGTGTGCCCTGCACCGCGGCGATCTGGCCGGTCGGGATCTGGGTGGCGTCGGTTGGGGTGTAGTTGTCGGCATGGATGGTGACCCTCTGGTCGTAGACGTCGAGCGTCTCCTCACCTGCCAGGTTGAAGTAGCTGTGATTGGTCAGATTGATCACGGTTGGCGCATCGGTGGTCGCGTGGTAGTTGAGGCGCAGTTCGTTATTCTGGTTCAGGGTGTAGGTGACGGTGGTTGTCAGTGTTCCGGGGTAGCCCATTTCGCCTGCGGGACTGACATATTGGAGCTTCAAGCCCACGCTGTCGCTACCGTTCTGCTGACTGGCCTGCCACACCTTCGTATCGAAGCCCGCGGTGCCACCATGCAGGCTGTTGCCGTTGTTGTTGATCGGCACGTGATACTCGATGCCGTTCAGCGAGAAGGTTCCCTTGGCGATCCGGTTGCCGTAGCGGCCGATGATCGCACCGAAATAGGTCTTGGCGGATCCGGTGTTGTTCAGGTAACCGGCCAGGGTCGGAAAGCCCAGCACCACATTGTCGACGTGTCCGGTGCGATCGGGGACCTCGATCGACTGAATGATGCCGCCATAGCTCAGGATTCGCACGCGCATGCCGTGCCCGCTGGTGAGCGTGTAGCGGCTCACCGGGGTCCCGCCCACCTGACCGAACGGCTCGCTGGTGATCGAGGGCGGCTCTGCGGGTGTGGTGGTCGTGTTGCTACATGCCGCCAAGCCGGCGATGGCGATCAGCAGAAGCAATCGTTTGCCGTCCACGGCGCTCCTCGCACTCGTACCTAACCCACCCGTGCGCCAAAATTGCTGCTCATGACGACGTAAGGATCGCCCATTCGGAGCACCGGGTCGAAGCAATCGATCCAGTCAAACGAAAGGGCCGCATCTCTGCGGCCCT
>NZ_JBVAXR010000047.1:0-29819 GCF_055419445.1 Mycobacterium sp. IDUB_19
GCCCCACGTCAGAGCCGCGCCGATCCGCGCCGACAAGAGCTCGTCGTCAATCAGTGTCGCCACCGTCTTACGGAACGAATGGGTAGTCACTTCTGACACCCCAGCCGGTCGCGCACCTATGAACGAGCGGTGGATAATGTCGTTCAGCCGCAATTGTGTTTCACAAGTTGTCCTTGGCGAAGCAGCGACGGTCTAGGGAGTGTCTGAGTTCGCGGATGGCTCAGCTCGGGATCTAAAGCCCGGATCGTCTCGGTGTAGGTTAGAGTGGCTAAGCTTACCCTCTGAGCTAATTAGTTGAGTAGCCTTCGCCCCTGGTTAGGAAAGCGCCCATGACGACCACCAAGCCATGGACAGAGTCGCGAGATCCTAAGGTTCCCTCAAGCACCGAGGAAAGTCTCGGCCCCAAGCGCGCCACGAAGAAGGGGCTGCTGAGCCGTTTCTGGCTGGTGCTCACGATCGTGGCTGTCGTCGCGCTGTCCGGGTTCGTCGTGCACCGACTGCACGATATCTTCGGCGTCCACAGCGGTTCGTTCGGTGGCGGCACGTCGGGCGAGGTCCTCGACCAGTTCAACGCCAAGACCATCACGCTCGAGGTCTGGGGCTCACCGGGCAGCACGGCAACCATTAACTACCTCGACGAGAACTCCCACCCGCAGCAGGCCCTCAACGTCCCCTTGCCCTGGAGCACAGTATTGAAGTCAACGAAGCCCGGCATCCCGGCAAACCTGGTAGCCCAAGGAGACGGGAGTTGGATCGCCTGCCAATTCGTAGTGGACAACCACGACGGGCGAGGTGAGGTGATCAAGGGTGCTAATCAATCGCCCACCAACGAAAACGTCAATGCCTTCGTCTACTGCCTGGACAAGTCCGCATGAGCGAGACCACCGGGGCTGCGCCGCGCGTTGATCAGCCACTGATCCCGCCATTCCTGCCGCGGATGATCCATCGGCTTGCGCTGCCGATCGTCCTGATCTGGCTGGGCATCGTCTTTCTCACCAACACCATCGCACCGCAGCTGGAGGTCGTCTCCAAAAAGCAATCGGTGTCGCAGAGCCCTAGAGACGCGGTGTCGTTCCAGTCGATGATGCGCGTCGGATCGACGTTCAAGGAGTTCAGTTCGGACAGCTCGGCGATGATCCTGCTGGAGGGCGACAAGCCGCTGGGGGCGGAGGCACACCGCTACTACGACGAGATCGTCAAGCGACTCGAGCAAGACACGAAACACGTCCAGCACATCCAGGATTTCTGGAGTGATCCGCTGACCGCCGCGGGCTCCCAGAGCCACGATCAAAAGGCCGCGTACGTTCAGGTCTACCTCGCCGGCAACATGGGCAGCGCCGAGTCCGGCGAATCCACGGATGCCGTCCGCAAGATCGTCGAATCGGTGCCCGCGCCGCCGGGGATCAAGGCCTACGTCACCGGGGCGGGTCCGCTGTTTGCCGACCAGTCCCACGCGGGTCAGAAGGGCGTCCTGCTGGTCACTCTCGTCACGTTCGCAGTGATTATCGTGATGCTGCTGTTCGTCTACCGGTCGGTGATCACCATGCTGATCATGCTGGTCATGGTCTTCGTCGAGTTGCTCGCCGCTCGCGGTGTCGTCGCGACGCTTGGAAACTACGGCATCATGGGGCTTTCGACGTTCGCCAATAACATGCTCGTGCTGATGGCGATCGCCGCCGGAACGGACTACGCGATCTTTGTGGTCGGCCGCTACCACGAGGCCCGCGGTCTGGGCGAGACGCGTGAACAAGCCTTCTACACGATGTACCACAGCACCGCTCACGTCGTGCTGGGGTCGGGACTGACCATCGCCGGCGCGATGTACTGCCTGAGCTTCTGCCGGTTGCCCTATTTTTCGTCACTCGGCATACCCTGCGCCGTCGGCATGCTGGTCGCGGTCCTCGCGGCCTTGACTCTGGCACCGGCGATCCTGACCGTGGCATCGTTCTTCAAGCTGCTCGACCCGAAGCGAACGCTGCAGACCCGGGGCTGGCGACGCATCGGCACCGCCATCGTCCGCTGGCCCGCACCGGTTCTCGCGGTGACCATCGCCATCGCACTAGTCGGTCTGCTCGCTCTGCCCGGCTACAAGACGGACTACGACACCCGCCACTTCCTGCCGCAAGACACCCCGGCCAACGTCGGGTATGCGGCTGCCGACCGGCACTTCAACCAGGCTCGGCTCAACCCTGAGCTGCTGATGATCGAGACCGATCACGATCTGCGTAACCCGGCTGACTTCATCGTTCTGGACAAAATCGCCAAGGCGATCTTCCACATCCCCGGTATCGGCCGGGTGCAGACCATCACCCGGCCGTTGGGCACGCCGCTCGACCACAGCACCCTCGGTTTTCAGATGGGTGCACAAGCCGCAGGGCGGCTCCAGACCCAGCACTATCAGGAAGAGCAGGCGAGAAACCTGCTGAACCAGGCGGACGAGCTCAAGAAAACGATGGCGACTCTGCATGAGCAGATGCAGGTCACCCAGGATCTGAGCAACACCACACACGAAACCACCAAGCTCACCAAAGAAACGGTGAAGATCACCGAGTCGTTGCGCGACGACATCGCCAACTTCGACGACTTCCTCCGGCCGATCCGTAGCTACTTCTACTGGGAGAAGCACTGTTACGACATCCCGGCCTGCTGGGCCATCCGGTCGGTCTTCAACGCGCTCGACGGCATCGACCAGGTGGCCGAGAACATCGAGAACCTCAGCGCGAATCTCGACAAGCTGGACCAGATTCAGCCCAAACTCGTAGCGTTGATACCCCCGCAGATTGAGAGCCAGCAGCACAACCTCGACACCATCATGTCGAACTACGCGATCACAAAGGGTCTCAACGACCAGGCGAAAGCGCAGGCCGACAACGCCACCGCGCAGGGCGATGCCTTCGACAAAGCGAAGAACGACGACACGTTCTACCTTCCGCCAGAGGCTTTCAAGAGCCCGGATTTCGCGCGGGGTCTCAAACAGTTCATCTCGCCGGACGGGCACGCTGTCCGGTTGATCATCTCGCATGAAGGCGACCCGGCGACTCCTGAAGGCATCAGCCACATCGAGCCGATCAAGCAGGCCGTGCACGAGGCGATCAAGGGCACGCCCTGGGAGGGCGCCAACGTCTACCTCGGCGGTACCGCCGCAACGTACAAGGACATGCACGACGGCTCCGACATCGACCTGTTGATCGCCGGAATTTCCGCGGCCACACTGATTTTCATCATCATGTTGGTGATCACCCGAAGCGTCGTTGCGGCCTTCGTGATCGTCGGTACGGTGTTGCTCTCGCTGGGCGCCTCGTTCGGACTCTCCGTGCTCCTATGGCAGTACATCCTGGGCATCAAGTTGCACTGGATGGTGCTGGCGATGGCGATCATCCTGCTGCTGGCGGTCGGCTCGGACTACAACCTGCTGCTGATATCGCGGTTCAAGGAGGAAATCCACGCCGGGCTCAAGACGGGGACGATCCGCGCGATGGCCGGTTCGGGCTCGGTGGTGACCGCCGCCGGTCTGGTGTTCGCCGCCACCATGGCCACGTTCATGTTCAGCCCGCTGCGGGTGATGGCCCAGGTGGGTACGACCATCGCGCTGGGTCTGTTGTTCGACACCTTGATCGTGCGGTCGTTCATGACCCCGTCGCTCGCGACCTTGCTCGGGCGCTGGTTCTGGTGGCCGCAGCACGTGCGCCCACGGCCGGCCAGCACCATGCTGCGACCGTACGGACCGCGTACCGCCGTGCGGGCGCTGATCCTCAACGACGTTGACGAAAACCCACCGGGCGGACTGATCACAAAGCGCTAAAAGCTATGTCGAAAACCTGATTCGGGCGCTGAGAGCTGCCAACCTAGCTGTCCTGGGCTTCTGAGGGTGGATGGGTCGCGCTGATCTAGGCCCGACTGGGCTGTCAGCCTTCCCGCTGCAGGCCATTTCGGCGTCCTGAACGGACGAACTATCCGCCATCCGACCCCTTACTTTGGCCCGACGTACACACCCCTGTGGGGCGGATTACTAGCGGTGGCAAAAATTGCGAGGCTCCCACCCCGTCCGGGGCCGCAACGGAGCAACGTAATCGGTTGGCGGACAGATCAATACGGGATTTTCGGCAACGACCGCGCGTTGATGATGTCGAGCACGAAGGCCGGGAGCAGAAGGTACTCGACCTCATGACCCCAAATGACAGCCCGATTTCGCTGTATCACGCCTTCTAGCAACGGTTTTCGGAGTGTCCCAGCGGATCGACAGACCTAACAGATTGTTGGGTAATCGTTGGCCTCTTCAGCCAACCCCGAATCGCTTGCCCCTCTGACCGGCGCAACCCCGCCGCGCTAGGTGGGGGTGCGTCAGATCGAACGCGACTATTACTGGAAACTGCTGTTGTCGCTTTGATCTGACGCAAGCTGTCCGTCGAACGCGGTGTGTGATTTCTCACCCCTGAACTCGGGTACCTAACGGTTGGTACACATCACGCAGAGACGCTTCGTGGCACGAATTCCACTGCGATCCTTAGTGCTACTACAATTCCTTGCGATCAACGACGAAGCGAACCTGACAAGTTTGGTGGATATTCCCTGGGCGGAAACCCGCGATTTCTGTGTCTATAATACGGAAGCCAAGGCTATCAAATAATGTATGCCACTCATTGATCGTCTTGAACTGGCAGCCGAAATTCATATCAACAAGACCTTGAGCGACGGCATTGCCAAAGAAATCAATCAGGACGAGCACCCGGAATTGATCATCCTCATTCAAATTACTAAATTCCGTGAGCTCTGTCTGTCCCACAGCCCTGAGTGACGCTGCTGGGACAGCGTAAGTGTCCTCCTCGATAATCAACCGCCGAGCAACACGCCGCAAATTAATCAACAGCGGAGTCAGATCGTTTGCATCAACGTGATGAAGGACCGTCTTAACGATCGCACTGTCGAACATGTCGTCCTCATAGGGGACATCAACAGGCGAAGCCATCTGCCGAAAAGGCAGAGCACCAGCGTCCGTGCCACGGTAGTCCATGATGTCTGTGGTGTAGCAGTCAAAGCCAGCGCCGGCGATCAGGGCCGATAAATGACCGCGGCCACAGCCAAAGTCGAGTACCGTGCCACCTCTGATGGCGTCTGCGAGGTTATTGAAATCCTGTATCGGCTTACGCAGTGACTTATACGCTGAGTAACCCCTGCTGAACCATGGCCCAGTTCCTTCGGATGTGAAGAAGTGTCGATGCACCTCTCCGCACGCTTGATACAGTTCGTCCCCACCGCCAGCTTCCAGCAAGTACTTGCATGCGCCCTCTAGGAGCATTCTCACATCGCTGGCATGGTCAGGAAAGTGGGATTTATAACTCTTCTCCAGCAATGAGATCGTGAAGTTCAGTGCTGCCGTTTCATATTGCAGAACTTCATACATGAAGTCGTATTGAGATCGTTTGGTGGCGATTAACACCAAGCACCCTTTCGTCGCCCATGCTTCAAATGCCTAACGCTGCGTCGTTGGATAGCGGCAGGCAGTGGGCCCTAAGCAGTTGATTGCACGCATGCTATCAGGACAATGCACATAGAGCATGTTGGGCCCAACGTAGTTGAATTTAGTTTCATCCACCTTTACAAAAGTGCGTAAACCGCGTAATAGCAAAGATGACGAACCTAACGATGGGCCGCATCCTTTTTGTTCAACGCAAGCTGGAAGCGGCCGTGACGTGCGGTTTTCGCTGCAGACGACTCAAGCAGTCCGTTCATGCCGGCCTGAACACCGCCGACCACCATCGTCGAGCGCAAACCGAGGCCGACCGCATCCGTCAGGCGATCCTCTGGTCGTCGCATGCGAGGCGGCAAGGACGTGGTGCTGGGCCCCACCCTATTAGGGTTGCTGTCTATGGCGGTGCTGCACGGCAAGAGGATTTTGTTCGACATCGATGGCACCTTGATTGACTCAACCGCAACAGTCGAAGGGTCCTGGGGCACCTGGGCCAGGGAATACGGCGTCGATTATGAAGAGGTACTCAAGGTCTGTCATGGCAGGCGAACCGAGGACGTTGTCGCGCAATTCGTCGCACCACAGCGACGAGTCGCAGCGACGGCTCGGCAACTCGCTCTGCAAGAGCTGGCTGATCTCGATGGTGTTCTGGCGCTACCGGGAGCACGCCGACTGCTTGATGCCCTACCGGGTAGTCACTGGGCCGCGGTGACCTCGGGGCCGCGCTCGTTGATGGCTGCTCGACTAGCGGCAGCGCGGCTCCCCGCTCCGAAGTTGCTGATCGGCGCAGAAGATGTATCAATCGGCAAGCCAAACCCTGAGAGCTACCTCAAGGCCGCCGCCGCGCTGGGCTTCGAGGCATGGGAGTGTCTGGTGGTGGAGGATGCGCCCGCGGGCGTTGGCGCCGGCCGAGCCGCAGGGGCGCAAGTACTGGCCGTGACGACCACTCACCGCGCGGCCGAACTCGCGGACGCCGACGTCGTCGTCACCGATCTATCCTGCGTCAGTGTCGAAGTCACTGATAGTGGTGTCGCCTTGCTGATTACCTAAAGCGGTTGACAGCGTGCCAGGGAGTTGAGCGACGAGCGGTCTTGCAAATTCAAAGCCGGCGTCTCCTTCGAAATGTGATGCCTGACAGCGAACCCGGTCGTTGTACAACCACTGACGCTGATCTTGCAAGACGCACGCTTGACAGACGCACGCGTTCAGGTTGTGACAACCATCAGGTGATGGCTGGCGTCCCAGGCTTGCAGGAAGAGCGCCAGGGGGATCTGCTCGTCGCGGCCCTCGCTGCTACCGCTGTCGTTGAGGTGCACGACGTTGTTGCTGGTGTCGACGCCGGTGACGACCACGGTGTGGTCATGTGTGGGGTTGCCGTGTTTGTCTTTTTCTTCGACGGGCGTGTGCCAGATGAGTTCGCCGTTGACGCTGGCGAGCACCTTGTGGCCGGCGCCCAGCTGTTGCTCGAGTTCGTCCAGGCTTCCATGGCTGACCACCGCGCCGACGTTGTACTGCGCCAGCAGGGTGGGGATGTCTTTGAACCACATGCCATCGCCCGAATTTGGGTCCTGGGGATTGGGCGGCCTGGTGTATATCGGGCCCGGGCCTTGCGAGCTTGGCGTCGACTGGGCCCTGTCGATGATGTCCTCCTCCGAGGGCGCCACACCGGTCACTTCGCCGATCACGTCGGCGCTCGACACGACGGCGCAGTCGGTCCAATATTGTTGGTAATGCCAATATTTGGCGGCGGCCGCAGGGTCACCGTACATGGTGCCCGACGTCGCGGTGGCCGGGCCGGCCGATCCCAGCGCGATACCTACCGCGACCACAGCGAGGGCAGCGGTCTTGGCGATGGCGGCGATCGTGACGGCCTTCATGGTTGTCCTTTTCTGCTCCCGCTTTGCCGCGGAGTAGCTACGAAAAGGTTCGGATGTCGGCCTTGGCGTTTTCTCAACGAATTCTTGTCGCGATCGGCACCGACCGCCTGCGCCCGCCTCACCTCGCAGGCCTTGAAACGTGTCACGCGATGTTTGGGCCTCCACCGCCCTCGCGGCCCCGGTGCCGCGCCGACGGGTGGATTACGCGAACACCGGAGGGTTGTAGTCGATGAGCGACCGGTGTTGACCAGCGCAACGGTTTACCCCAAAAGCCGCGCTGAATCAGTAGATGCCGGCTGCAGGCACTGGCCGGGAATTATGGGTAACGACATCTTCCCTCACAGCGCTAGTCGCCTGCAGACATCTGACGAAAGGGTCGACAACCCGGCTCGATCGCGACGTGAGTGTCGATGGTTCCGACTGCTGCACATGCGCCGAAGTCTGCTATTCGCACGACGAAGGACTATTTCAACCTAAGACCACGTTGCCTCATCAGGATGCCTAGGGCTGCGGCCATGCCTCGATGAACTGACATCGCCACGGCGCCTCCCTCGCAAGCATTCACCCGCACGAAGGAGTCGAACCTATGAGCACGCGGCCTCTGCACTTCAACGCTTTCATCTGGCCGAACGGCTATCACGAGGCCGCGTGGCGCGTCGTCGACGGCGATGTGCGCAACGTCCTCGGGCTGTCCTACTACGCCGATATCGCGCGGATCGCTGAACGCGGCTTGATGGACTCGATCTTCTTGGCCGACAACATCGCCATCGCCGAATATCGCGCTACGTATCTCCCTCAGACGCAATTCGACCCGATATCGGTGCTCTCGGCGCTGGCCGCGGTCACCAACCGCATCGGGCTGATCGGGACGGGCTCGACGACCTACAGCAAGCCGTGGGAGCTCGCCCGCCGGTTTGCGACGCTGGATCATCTCAGCGGCGGCCGTGCCGCCTGGAACATCGTCACCACTGTCACGCCGCTGGCCGCGGCGAACTTCGGCGAACGGTTCCACCCTGAACACGCCGATCGTTACGCACAGGCCCACGAATTCGTCGATGCCGTCACGCGCGTGTGGGACAGCTGGGAGGACGACGCGATTATTGGTGACCGGGAACGCGGCGTGTGGGCCGACCGCGGCAAGATCCACGCGCCGCGCTTCCATGGCCAGTACTACGACGTCGCAGGGGTGCTGCCGTTTCCGCGCAGCCCCCAGGGTCACCCGGTGCTCGTTCAAGCGGGACAGTCCGCAGCGGGCGTCGCCCTTGCCGCGCGATACGCCGAGGTGGTGTTCTCCGGGCCGCCGTCGCTCGAGGCCGCGGTCGCTTTCCGGGCCAATCTGCACGAGCAGGCCGCGGCCGTAGGTCGTAAGCCCGACCAGGTGCTGGTGCTGCCCGCGTTGATGGTGACGCTGGGCGGCACCGAGGCCGAAGCCCGGGCACGGGCTCAGCAGCTCGAAGACCTCGAAAGTCCTGAGTTTCGTTGGCAGAACACTCTTTACACGGCCGGCCTCGACCCCGACGCTTTCGATCCCGACGCCCCGCTGCCCGCTGAGCTCTGGGCGGAGCGGTCGGCGCCGTCCAGCCGCGCCGAGCAGCTCTATGCCGCCGCGCGGGCGCGGCCCGAGGCTTCGTTACGGGAGATCGCGCAGCAAGTGACTGGCGGGCTGGCGGGGCAGACGCATTTCATCGGCACGCCCGAACAGCTGGCCGACCATGTGACCGCTTGGCAGGACGCAGGCGCAGTAGACGGGTTCACGATTATGGGATCGACTTTGCCGCATGAGCTCGCGACGTTCGTCGATCACGTCGTGCCCATCCTGCAGCGCCGCGGCCGATTCCGCAGCGAGTACGCCGGGCCCACATTGCGCGATCATCTTGGGCTTGAGCGGCCGGCCAAATAGGTCACCCGGATCAGACGCCACGGGGAGTCGCTCGCCCAGTGCGGGCGAATTGTTCTTGCCATGGCATTTCCCTAGTCGGTGAAATCGATCCGAACCGACACGGGGGTCGTTTCCAGCGCCTTTGCCACCTTGGCTCCCAGTCGGCCGAACTTGCGGCCGCGTGCGACAACATCGTCGCCTGGCCTGAATGTCGCGACTCCCGCGCGCCATTGATTGCCCTGTCGCATACGGATATTCGGGTTGTCGGCGATATTTCTGCCCCACCCGGAGCGGCTGCCATGCTGGCTGATAACCCACGCCCCTTCGTTGTCGAATTGGGCCGACACGGGGACGCGGCGTATTTGGCCGGTCTTGCGGCCGATCGTCTCCAGTTCGGTGGCCATGGCGCTGCGCACCCCCAGTCTGCTCAATCCCTGCACCGCCGGGTTGAGCAGATAGCGTCCGAGCGCACGTTCTCTGCGGAACTTTCGCAGCGTCTTGTTCTCGTTGGTGCTCGTCATGGTGTCTCCGTAATTGAAATGTGTTCGGAACGTCTTGTTGAACGGGTAAGGCCTTTTGGAAAGGCTAGTAGACCGATTGGTATAGTTCAACCCCAAGGGTTCGGGTTCAGGCGAGACACACTGAACGACCCAGGAGTGCCCGGGCGAAGAGCTCGGCGAAGCCGGAAGGGGCGAAGGATGTCCGCGCGGGACGCTCTCATCGCCAGTGTCACGGGTTTGGTGCGACGACGGGGTGTCGCCGGAACTGGCCTCAACGCGCTCCTCGAGGACAGCGGAGTCGCCCGCAGAACCGTCTACCTGAATTTTCCTGGCGGCAAAGCGCAACTCGTTGCTGAAGCCACCCGCCTCGCAGGAGAGGCGTTGACCGCGGTGATCCGGTCAGCCGACGACGGGGGCGATCCCGCACAGGCGGTCCAGACTTTCGTCGATGAATGGAAGGCGCAGCTGAGTGCTACTCAGATGCAGGCAGGCTGCCCGATTGTGGCGGCGATCCTCGGTCGTTCCGAAGCGCCGGCGGCCGCGCAGGCGGCTTCCGAGGCCGTCGGTGAGTGGCAGACGGTCCTCGCCGATCGGCTGGTTAGGTCCGGCGCCGATGGTGACAGCGCGCGCTCGTTGGCGGCCTTGATCGTGGCCGCCATCGAAGGTGCCGTGATCCTCGCGCTGGCCACACAGTCGACAGCCGTGCTCGACGATGTCGGGCGGCACCTGATCGAAATCATCACGCTGCACCTGCCCGCCCCACCAAATGCTTGTATGTCTTCGGGTGACGCCTAACGGTGCCGCAGCGGATGGTTGGGCTACGCCAATACCGATGCGAGTTCGCCGCGGGGCATTGTGATCTTGTGTGGCCCGGCGTTGTCGCGCACCACTTGGTCTTGGCCGAAGAAGAACATCACCGCCTCGTTCGTGAGCGCGAAGTTTTGGTACCGGTGTCGTTGTCAGGCTGTGCGCGGCCAGAATCGGTACGCCACCAGCATCGGCACGATCACCCAGGGGAGGTTGAGCGGCAGGTAGGTCGCCAGGTGTGAGGGACTGTCAGGCCCGAGGAATGTCTGCATGAAGTAGAAGTACATGTTCATCACCGCGCTGACGGCGTAGGCCATGGCCAGTGCGCTCAGCCAGGGCCACGATTTGAGCTTCCAGACGCCGATGGTGAGCACAACGAGCAGCGGAAGTTGAACGAAACCGTCGTACAGGAGCGACGCCCGCAAGGCGGGCGGCATGACGAGATGCTGCGGTTCTTGCTCGACACCCCAGGTATGTAAGGCACGCAAAGGTGGCCACGGGCTGTCAGAGGCGACAGGAACTCCGAGGGCTTCCGGCAGGCTCAACACGGCCGCGTTGATGATGCCCAGCACGAAGGCTGGGAGCAGGACGTAGTCGAGCCGACGCCGGACAAGGGTGCGGGAGTTCATGGTGAAGCCTCGCGCTGCATCTGCTCATCTTGCATCGGTCAGCGCACGATCGCTCGGATTACGCGAGGCCGTCCTCCAGGTAGCGCAGCGAGTGTCTACCTTGCGACTCGGAATCACTCTCAGACAGCCAAAGGGTCCGCTCCTGAATCGCATCCGTCGACCCATAAATCCGGCGATTACAACCGGGGCAAGTCAGGTATGTGTACATTCTGTCGCCGCCTCGCGGCCATTCTTCGTGCGCACCATCGGGCAACTGGATCGCGATGGAATGTTGCCCAGCGTCCTGAATCAGCTGGCCCGCCACGTGTCCCTCCGGACAGGTCAGATCCATGGTCATCAGTCCTCGGTCGCTCATTTGCTACCTCTTCAGTCGTTGATGACCCTGACGAGCCGGGATCAAGATGCGGTGGATGAATCCAGCTCACCGTATCCGTTACCCGCGACCGCTGGCCAAGGACCAGGAGCGATCACCGCCGACAACTTCGCCGTGGTGGCAGCATGAGGGTCTAACCGCTGCTGGTGTTCGAACGATAGGAGGCAAGCACCAAGTGACCACACCGATTCCGTTGAGCGCAGCGCTCGCGGTGATGCTGGCGATAACCGCGTGCGCAACAGCGCCCAATGGCAATGCCGACCCGACAACACAGCAGTCGCCGTTCCCGACCGGAAAATCCGGTACCACCATCCATGTCACCGAGTACAGCACCGCGACCGCCGACGTCACGCTTAACAACGTGAACTGGGTCTCGTCCTGCTCCGCCGGTGGGGGGTGCAACGTCATCGAGCTCACCATTGTCGGCAAGTCCGACGCACCATTCACCTACAGCCAGACCTACATAACCGCCGCATCTTCCCCGTGGCGACAAGACCCGAACCGAGATGTCCTGGGCGGCTCATCGATGGTCGACTACCAGCAGATCAACAAGATGCCACCCCTGCACTCGGGCACCGTCACCAACGGCCAAACGGCCCACGGGTTCATCGCCTACGACGGCAACGTGAAACAGGGCGACGTCTACATCGAGTTCAACGACCCCAACGCTCCGGCGGCACCCACCCCATTAGCGGGCTGGAAAGTCCACACCTAGCGACGCGGGCGGCGGACTAGATTACGCACATGCGGATTGTTCGCCTTTTCGGTGTCGTCCTGACGATCCTCGCAGCGGGGCTGCTGGTGGTAACTCCGGCCGGCGCGCAACCGCCGTCCAAGCTCACGGATCACATCACTGACAGTTCCGGGGTGTTGACGGATTCGGATCGGGCGACGATCAGCTCGGCAATCGACGGGCTTTACCACGACCAGCAGGTTCAACTGTGGGTCGTCTACGTCGACAACTTCTCCAGGTTCAAACCCGACAACTGGGCCGACAAAACTCGCAACGCGAGCGGGATGGGCGACCAGGACGTGCTGTTGGCGGTGGCCACGAACACCAAGGCGTACTCGTTCACCGTGCCGCCGAAGGTCCACAACCTCACAGCAACCGAACTAGACAGTCTGCGCAGCAACAAAATTGAACCGGCAGTTGGCGCCAAGGATTGGAGCGGCGCCGCGGTCGCTGCGGCTGACGGGTTGGACAAGTCGGCAGGGTTGGACAACTCGCCAGGCTCGTCAACGCGGATCTGGCTGATGATCGCGATCGGCGTCATCGTCGTCGTGGCAATAGTCGTGGCGGTCCTCGTGCTCTATCGGCTGCGCCGCCGCCGGCGCGCCGCGCTGCCGGTCGCCCCGAGCGATGGGCAGCGCGTTGATGCGGTGGGGGAGGCTTTGTCCATCGCGGACGCCAGATTGCGCCAAATCTCCGACTACGTCGCCAAGCATCGCGCGAGCATCGGCGCCGAGGCCCGGAGCCGATTCGAAGAGGCGAAACGGGATTTGGCAGCCGCACACGGCAAGGAAGCAAACAACGAGCTGGATGCAATTGCCCATGCCAACGGCGCATCGACGCTGGCCGCTCAGGCACAAACGCTGGCCAACGCCGACGTCCTTGCAGCGCACCGCACACGACGTTGAGGCACCGACCGCGCAGCCGCGGTTGTCGGTCTGCCGTTGTCTCAGCGTCCGCTGTAAAGTCGCAAAATGGCCAACGGTCGTCTCGCTGATCCGGATTGTTGTCTTCGAACCGACCCTCGGTCGGACCCACGAATGGTCGAAGCTCTTGCACAGTTGAGTCTCGACAGCAATGCCCCAACGGTGTCGCTGACAATCGATGCGCCGCTAGAGGAACGCCTAGCGTATGCCGCGATGTGCGAGGAGGGGATCGGCGCCGTTCTAGGTCTATTCGCCCCGGGCATTCCGGACGCGAACTGCGTGACGACCACTACCACAACGATTACCGGCGAAGACGGCAACGACGTGACGCTGTACATCAGCCGTCCCGATGTTGATGGTCCGCTGCCCGCCATTGTGCATCTGCACGGTGGCGGCATGGCCATCGCCAGTGCCGCCGATGCCACCTACGCGCGGCTGCGCGAGCATTTGGCGGGCACCGGCCTTATCGTCATCGGCGTCGAGTTCCGCAATTCCGGCGGAAAGCTCGGTCCGCACCCGTTTCCCGCCGGATTGAACGACTGCGCGGCCGGCGTTCGTTGGGTTGCGTCGAATCGCACAGAACTCGGCGTCGGCCAGCTGATCGTTGCCGGCGAGTCCGGTGGCGGCAATCTCACGCTGACCTTGGGGCACAAAGCGAAACGCGAAGGTTGGCTGGACGAAATCGCGGGCTTCTACGCGCAGTGCCCGTTCATCTCGAACCGGTGGCACGAAGTTCCCGATGAGTTGCCTTCACTGCGGGAATGCGACGGCTACTTCATCAGCCTTCAGCAGGCGGAGCTACTGGGTTCGATCTACGACCCCGAAAATCAGAACTCGAACGATCCCACCTGTTTTGCCGGCGTCGCGACCGACGAGGATCTGAATGGCCTACCGCCGCACGTGATTTCGGTGAACGAACTCGACCCGATGCGCGACGAAGGGCTGGACTACTACCGCCGGCTGGTGCGGGCGGGTGTACCCACTGTGGGCAGGTTGGTCGCCGGCACCTGTCACGGAGGCGATCTGATGTTCGCCGGCGCGATGCCCGACGTTTTCGCGGCCAGCGTGCGCGATCTCAGCGGCTTCGCCAAGAGCCTCGGTTAGTCGGCGCGCCGGAGGACTTCATGCAATCGATGGCGGTGAACGCAGTGAACCGTAACCAGGTCCGTGCCGCGACGCTTGCCGTCGTCATGGCCGTGCTGGCAATCGTCGGCTGTGCAGAGTCGGCCGCGACGGAGTTCCCTTCGACCACAACGATATTCGCCGACACGCCGAGCTTGCCCTTAGGCGTACAGCCACAGCTGGCATCAGACCCCGCGCAGCTGGCCGATGACCTTGTCGCCGACGAGCAGGCGCTGCATGACCGGTCGACGGTGGAGGCGGCGCTGGCAGCAGTGGCGCACCGCGAGCAAGCGGCGTACCGGGCCATCGGGCGGCATCCGGAATGGGACGCGATCATCCGATCGCGGATCCCGGCGTCCTTACTCGATGTCTACGACCGCAATGTCGACGCCCGCCGACAGCTTCAGGCGATGGCACAAGTGAGGGACACGGTGCCTGCCTGGCGCATCGACCCTCCGGTTCCGGCCGACGAGCTGCTGGGCTACTACCACGCGGCCGAGGCGGAGTCCGGCGTCGGCTGGAACTACCTGGCCGCGATCAACCTGGTCGAGACCCGGTTCGGCAGCATCAACGGCGTGAGCACCGCCGGCGCGCAAGGCCCCATGCAGTTCTTGCCGTCGACGTTCGCCTCCTACGGCCAAGGCGGCGACATCAATTCGCCCCGCGACAGCATCATGGCGGCGGGCCGCTACCTCGCCGCGAACGGCTTCGCCAACGACCGCGATCACGCCATCTACGGGTACAACCACGCGCACCAATACGTACAGGCGGTCGACCAATACGCCGCGTTGATCGCGGCCGATCCCGCCGCGTTCGCCACGTTCTACCGGTGGGACGTCTACTACGTCACGACCGCCGGGGACGTGCTACTACCCATTGGTTACGCCGCGACGTCGCCCATCCCGGTCGCGGATTATCTGGCGGCCCACCCGCAGTAGCAGACCTGAGAAACGGCGAGCCTAACGCCACTGCGAAAAAACCAAGCCGATTTTCGCAGTGGCGTTAGGCTCGCGACTCGATCGCGAAGCCGAAGCCGAAGCTCGCCGCGTTACGCTCGCGACTCGATCAGAGGCCGATGTAGACGGCCTTGGTGTTGAAGTAGGCCTCGATGCCCTTGCGGCCACGCTCGCCGCCCCAACCCGACTGTTTGTGGCCGCTGATCGGCATCGACGGGTCCGCGGCGAGCGAGGAGTTCACCCAGACCTGGCCTGCGCGAAGCTCATTCACGACGCGATGCGCGCGGGACAGGTTCTCGGTCCAGATGGAGCCGGCGAGACCGTAGTGTGTGTCGTTCGCGGCGGCGAGCACCTCGTCCTCGTCGTCGAACGGGATCACACAGCCGACCGGCCCGAAGATCTCCTCTTTGATGAGTCGCATCTCGGGCGTCGTGTTGGTGACGATCGTCGCCTCGTAGAAGTAGCCCTTGCGGTCCATCGGCTTGCCGCCGGTGATCACCTGCGCACCGCCGGCTACGCCGTCGTTCACGATGCCTTCCACCCGTTTGCGTTGCTTGTCGCTGATCAGCGGCCCGAGGACCGAATCGGGATCATCGCTGCCGCCCATCGGCAGCATCTGGGCGAAGCCGGCCAGGCCTTCGACCACCTGGTCGTAGATGCCGCGCTGAACGTAGATGCGCGAGGTGCACGAACAGTTCTGCCCCGAGCCGGCGAGCAGGCCCATGCCGGCTCCCATGATCGCCTTGTCGAGGTTGGCGTCGTCGAACATGATCAGCGGTGACTTGCCGCCGAGCTCGAGCGTCAGGCGCTTGAGGTTGCCGGCGGCCGCCTTGACGATCAGCCGTCCGACCTCCGTCGATCCGGTGAACGAAATCTTGTCGACGTCCGGATGCGCGGTGAGCGCCGCACCCGTGGTCTCGCCGTAGCCGGTGATGACGTTCAGGACGCCGTCGGGCAGACCGGCCTCGCGGAAGATCTCCTCCAGCTTCAGCGCGGTGAGCGGTGTCTCCTCGGCTGGCTTGAGGACGGCGCTGCAACCCGCCGCGAGGGCCGGCGCGACCTTGAGCATCGCGACGAAAAACGGCCCGTTCCACGGGATGATCAGGCCTACGACGCCGACCGGCTCGAGCTGGGTGAAGGTGTGGTAGGTCTCCCAGGTGCCGAGCAGGCCGTCGGACACGAGATTGGCTGACTCGCCATGGATCTTGCCGACCCAGCCGGCGTAGTACTTCAGCATGTCGACCGAGACCGGGATGATGTGACGCGCGGCCGTCAGATTCATGCCGTTGTCTTGGCCCTCGAGCGCGGCGAGCTCGTCGATGCGTTCCTCGATGATGCGCGCGGCGCGGAAGAGCACGTTCGCGCGGTGCGACGCCGGCGCCTTGCGCCAGACGCCCGACTCGAAGGTCTCACGCGCGCGGGCCACCGCCGCGTCGACGGCCGCCTGGTCGGAATCAGGGACCTCGGTGATCTGCTCCTCGTTGGACGGGTTGAAGACCGGGATAGTGGTGCTACTCAATGTCCTTCATCCTTTCGCCCCGACAGAGGTTACGCGCGTAACCAGCGGGTGTCCAGTAGCTGTTGGATGCCGATCGAGACACTCAGGTGGACTCTCGGATGACCAGCGTGGCGATGTCCCGGGCGGCTGGGCGTCGTTCGTCTGGAACGTCAAGTTCTGCCAAAACCGCTGATAGTGCCACCTCGGCGATCGCCGTGCGATCGAACACCACCGTCGTCAGTGCGGGGACGCTGAAGCGGGACAGCGCCGTGCCGTCGACACCGATGACCGCGAGATCGTCGGGGCAACGTAGTCCGGCGCGCCGGATGCCGTCGAGCACCACGAAGGCCACCTCGTCGCTTTGCGCGCAGACCGCGGTGACGCCAGCTGCGTGCAATTCATCGACCACCGCGGCGCTGTCGTCCGGCGTCAACGCCGTCACGACGACGTCGGGCAGTCCATGCCGGCGCGTGGCGCGTCGGACGCCGTCGATCCAGTAATCGCCAAGTGCACGCCACCGACGATCGCCCGAGTATGCGAACGCCACATTGCGATGGCCCCGCGCGACGAGATGGTCGACGCGCATCTGCCCGACGGAATACTGCGGATCTCCGAGGCCCGGCAGAGTGTGCACACAGATGTGGGGGATTGCGGCGTCCTTCACGGCGTGTGATGCCTTGCGGCCCAAGGGAAACAGGCTCGTCACCGCGATCGGCCGCAGTTGATTGATGGCGTCGGCGACGGCGTCGTCGTGTTCGGTCTCGAAGAGCTGAACCTGCATGATCCCGCGGCGGGTCAACTCGGTGGTCATGTGAGTGCCGACCTGCATGGGCATCTCGCCGCCGGCGAGTTGCGGCACGATGTACAAGATCACGCCGCTCTTCCCGCGGGCGAGATTACGAGCGGCAAGGTTGGGCCGGTACCTCAGTTCGGCGGCCGCATTGTGCACCGCGGCGCGCGTCTGCGCCGAAATGGTGCGCCCGACAGAGTTGTTGAGGACGTAACTGACCGTCGCCGTCGAGACGTTCGCCATTCGCGCAACGTCGGCCTTGGTTGGCCTGCCCTTCACGCTCAGATCGACCTCCCGGCGCAGCCACCCCGTGTGACGACTTACCTTACTTCGGGCCGAGGCAGGTATGCCGCTGCAGAAAACCGTGCCAGGCTCTTGACGTGGACGCACTCCTCCGGCCGTCGTGTCCCTGCGGCACCGGCGAGAGCTATCGCGTCTGTTGCGGGCCGTTTCACGATGGCGAGTCGCAGGCTCGATCGGCCGAGCAGTTGATGCGATCGAGGTATTCGGCCTTCGCCTACGCCGACGCGGACTATCTGTTCCGCACCTGGCACCCGCGAACACGACCGGCCGACGTGACCGTCGACCCGGGCGTCACCTGGACCGGTCTAGAGGTGATCGACACCGTCGGGGGCGGCCCGGACGACGATTCTGGGGAAGTGGAATTCACGGCCCGGTTCGAGTCCGCCGGCCGCGCCGACAGCCTTCATGAGCGCAGTCGCTTCGAGCGCCGCGCCGGCCGATGGTTCTACCTCGACGCCACGGAAGATCTGTAGCCGCCGTGCGCGTTGACACGGCTAACACCCACAACAGGAACGAGGCACCGCCCATGACCGCAGATTTGCCTGACACAGCATTGGAGCTGCGTTCGTTGGTGACGTCCGATGGCACACTCGAGCTCTCGCTGCACGAGGTTCCCGTTCCAACCCCCGGCGCCAACGAAGTGCTGGTGCGGGTCGAAGCCTCGCCAATCAACCCGTCAGATCTGGGCCTGCTGATTGCTAGCGCTGACATGTCCACTGCGACGGTCGCGGGTACACCCGAGCGTCCCGTCGTCACCGCCTCGCTCGGGGAAAGTGCCGTGGGCGCGCTGAAAGCGCGACTCGACGAGTCGCTTCCGGTGGGCAATGAGGGTGCCGGCACCGTGATGGCCGCGGGGTCCTCCGACGCAGCCCAGGCCCTGCTTGGAAAAACGGTGGCGATCGCGGGCGGCGCGATGTACTCCCAATACCGAGCGGTCGACGCGTCCGCCTGTCTTGTCCTGCCCGAGGGGGCCACTGCGAGGGACGGAGCCTCGTCGTTCGTCAATCCAATGACGGTACTCGGAATGACCGAAACCATGCGCCGCGAAGGACATTGGGGCCTCGTACACACCGCCGCGGCGTCGAACCTGGGCCAAATGCTGGTCAAGCTCTGCCAGAAAGACGGGATACCGCTGGTCAATATCGTCCGCAAACCCGAGCAAGAGGAGCTCCTGCGCTCGCTGGGCGCAACCCATGTCCTCAACTCGGCATCACCGTCGTTCGCGACCGATCTTGTCGAGGCTCTCAAAGCGACGTCCGCGACGCTCGCTTTCGACGCCACGGGTGGTGGAACGCTGGCCAGCCAGATCCTCAACGGCATGGAGCAGGCGGCCATTGCGACCCCGGGGCAGTACTCACGCTATGGGTCAAGCGTCCACAAGCAGGTGTACATCTACGGCGCACTCGACACCAGTCCGACGGTGCTCACCAGGAGCTTCGGCATGGCGTGGGGCGTGGGAGGGTGGCTACTCACCCCATTTCTTCAGACCACGGGGGCCGAGACTTTCGGTCGGCTGCGTGCTCGGGTGGCAGCGGAGCTCACCACGACGTTTGCGAGCAGCTACACCCGGGAGGTTTCACTGGTCGGCATGCTCAATCCCGATGCGTTCAACGCATACGTGAAGCGAGCGACCGGAGAGAAGTTCCTCGTGACTCCGAACGCCTAGCTGCTCGTGGAGCGAGTGACGGGATTCGAACCCGTGTAGACGGCTTTGCAGGCCGTTGCCTAGCCGCTCAGCCACACCCGCACGAACCGTAACCATGCCAGCGCAGGCCGCTGCGGCCCAGGGTTTCCCTCGGGCCGATCATTTTGCGGCGGTGCGGCGCGTTCCCGGGTTCGTTATACTATCTAAATAATCCTGCTAAAGCCGACATTGGAGCACAGGCGCATGCCACGCACAGACAACGACACCTGGGATCTCGCCACCAGCGTGGGCGCTACAGCCACGATGGTGGCCGCTGCCCGCGCGATCGCCACCAAGGCCGACAATCCCGTGATCGAGGACCCGTTTGCCGAACCGCTTGTCCGCGCCGTCGGTGTCGAGTTCTACACCCGCTGGGCCGACGGCGAGATCGACGCCGCGGACGTCGACTACCACGAGTCGAGCTGGAAGCTCGGCCACATGCCAGATGCGATGGCCGCCCGAACTCGCTTCTTTGACACATTCTTTCGCGATGCGACTCAGTCCGGGATCCGTCAGGCCGTGATCTTGGCGTCGGGTCTCGACGCGCGTGCCTACCGACTGGCGTGGCCCGACGACATGACGGTGTTCGAAATCGACCAGCCCGAGGTGATCGAGTTCAAGACCACCACGCTGGCCCGCTTGGGCGCCGCCCCGAAAGCCGACCTGCGCACCGTTGCCATCGATCTGCGCCAGGACTGGCCGACCGCTCTGCGTGACGCCGGTCTGGACACCAGCCGGCCCACCGCTTGGATCGCCGAGGGGCTCTTCGGGTATCTGCCGCCAGCGGCCCAGGATGCGTTGCTGGACAACATCACAGCGCTCAGCGCCGTGGGCAGTCGGTTGGCCTGCGAAGCCAGTCCGAACCGGCCGCAGGTCGACAAAGAACGAGCGCGGGAGCTGATGCGCAAGGCCAGTGCCAAATGGCGTGAGCACGGCCTCGAGCTGGACTTCACCGACCTTGGCTTCGAGGGGGAGCGCAGCGACGTCGCCTCTCATCTGGAGGATCTCGGATGGAGCTCAGTGGGGACCCCGATGCGACAGCTGTTGGCCGACAACGGTCTTGCTGCGATCCCGGCGAACGACGACTCCGTGTCGGTGGCCGATACCGTTTACTACAGCGCCGTACTAGCCAACTGACACGACCAACGACCGACCGAACTCGCCGGAGCCGGACGCAAACCGGATAAACGAGCTACCGAAGCTGCCCGCCCGCGCGAACGTCTCGATTCTGCGGTATCCAGCGAAAAGCTGGCGATGCGAGCGCGATGGATGGTTCTCTTGAGGGGCCGCAACGGGCAGCGGTAGCTGACGGCCCCAGTCCTGGGCGCATTTCGGAAGGGATGGCAGTGGTTTTCCGGGCAGACCAGGAGATCGGCCGCGATCTATCCGCCGTCGACTGGATGTCCACCCCACTCGGGCCGGTGGAGGAATGGCCACAAAGCCTTCGTACGGCCGTCAACATCCTGCTGTCGTCCCGGTTTTCGATGTGGATGGCGTGGGGCCCGGAACTGACGTTCTTCTGCAATGCCGCCTATCGCCGCGACACCCTGGGCCGGAAGTACCCGTGGGCGCTGGGCCGCCCGGCCAGCGAGGTATGGGCGGAGATCTGGGACGACATCGGTCCGCGGATCGAGAGCGTGTTGGCGACGGGGGAGCCCACCTGGGACGAGGCCTTACTGCTGATCATCGAGCGGTCGGGATACCCCGAGGAGTCGTACCACACCTTCTCCTACAGCGCGCTGCGCGACGAGGACGCGAGCGTCGTCGGGATGCTCTGCGTGGTCCGAGAAGACACCGATCGGGTGATCGCTCAGCGCCGGATGGCGACGCTGCGGGACCTGGGGTCGGATCCGAGCGTCGTGCATACCGAACGTCAGATGCTGGACTTCGCCGGCCACCAACTCGCGAACAACCCGTACGACCTCCCCTTCACGCTCACTTATCTGTTTAGCGATCACGGCGAGGCGCAGCTGGCCGGGGTCAGTGGAATCGCGCCCGGGCATCCGGCGGCGCCGCAGACACTCCCTGCCGGCGGCCTTTCCTCGTGGCCCATCGAGAAGTTGGCGCAGGGTGAAACCGAACTGTTCGAGCTCGACGGCGATGCCCTGAATCTGCCCGCCGGCGCCTGGCCTGAGCCGCCCGCTCAGGCGCTCGTGGTGCCGCTCTTGCGGCGGGGCGGGGCACCAGTCGGATTCCTGGTGGCCGGCCTGAATCGGTACCGCGGGCTCGACGATGGTTACCGCGGCTTCGTGGAGCTCGTGGCCGGGTACATCGCCGCGGGCGTGGACAGCGCGCGCAGCTATCAAGCTCAGCAGCGGCGCGCCGAGGAGCTGGCCGAACTCGACCGGGCGAAGACGGCGTTCTTCTCGAATATCAGCCACGAATTCCGCACGCCGCTCAGTTTGATCCTCGGACCGGTCGACGAGTTGCGCGGCCGGACGACCGGCATCGATGAGCAGGCACGCCAAGAGCTGGAGCTCGTTCATCGCAACAGCTTGCGGCTGGCGAAGCTGGTCAACACCCTGCTGGACTTTTCGCGGATCGAGGCGGGGCGAATGCGGGCCCGATTCGAGCCCGTCGACTTGTCAACCGCCACTGCCGATCTCGCCAGTGTCTTCCGCTCGTCGATCGAACGGGCCGGGCTGTCGTTCACGGTGGACTGCCCGCC
Source organism: Mycobacterium sp. IDUB_19 (assembly GCF_055419445.1). NCBI lineage: Bacteria > Bacillati > Actinomycetota > Actinomycetes > Mycobacteriales > Mycobacteriaceae > Mycobacterium > Mycobacterium sp. IDUB_19. The sequence goes on from NZ_JBVAXR010000047.1 coordinate 22,210, forward strand.
GCTCGACGAACCGGTCTATCTGGATCACGAGATGTGGGAGAAGGTGATCCTCAACCTGCTGTCCAACGCGTTGAAGTTCACTTTCGAGGGCTCCATCACGGTAGCGGTCAGCCGCGATGACACCGCTGCCATCGTCACCGTGACCGACACCGGGGTCGGGGTGCCCGCCGCGGAAATGCCCCGCCTCTTCGAGCGTTTCCACCGGATCGAAAATGCGCGTGCGCGCTCCACGGAAGGCAGTGGAATCGGGCTGGCTCTCGTCAAAGAACTCGTCGGGTTGCACGGTGGCACCATCACTGTCGACAGCCGGGAGGGCGTCGGCACCAGCTTCGTCATCCGTTTGGCCTTCGGCGCGGCCCATCTGCCGCCCGACGAAGTCTCGAGGCCACCGGGAGCGCGTCCGACGTCCGGCGTGATCGCCCAACCGTACGTGCAGGAAGCCTTGCGTTGGTTGCCCGGCGATGCCAACATCGCACCGCCCGACACGAGTACCACCGCGATGATGACGGCCGTCGCGCCCGCCGGGAAAGACGGCCAACGGACACGCGTGCTGGTCGCTGATGACAATGCCGACATGCGTGATTACCTGACCAGCCTGCTTCAGACGTCCGGCTACCAGGTCAGTGGCGTCGCCGACGGGCAGCAGGCGCTGGAGGCCATCCGCGCGCAGGTTCCCGACCTCATCATCAGCGACGTGATGATGCCCGGGCTGGACGGTCTGCAACTGCTCGCGGCGCTGCGGATTGACCCGCGTACCGCCGCGTTACCCGTGCTGTTGCTCTCGGCACGTGCGGGACAGGAAGCCTCCGTCGAAGGCTTGCTGGCCGGCGCCGACGACTATCTCGTCAAGCCATTCGCCGCCGCCGAACTCCTCGCCCGGGTGCGCGCCAACGTCGAGCTGTCGCGGTTGCGCAGCCACCACGCCCAGTGGCGCACCGCCCTGGTGGACTCGCTGCAGGAAGGGTTCTTCGTCTGCGATGAGCACGGTGCCGTTATCGAGATCAACGCCGCGTTCACCGAGATCCTCGGCTACGGAACCGAACAGCTGCCCTATCAACCCCCCCATCCCTGGTGGCCTCGCGCCGAGACCGACCCCGAAGCCGACCGGCAAGTCGAAGGGGTCTTCGCCCAGCTGCTGAACGAAACCCACGGCGCTTTCACCGCTCCGGTAGTCCACCGCGACGGGCACCGACTGTGGGTCGCGGCCAGCTTCAGCCACGTCGACGACCCGGACACCGGTCGCCGAATCATGGTTGGCACCATGCGTGACATCACAACCGAGCACTACTTCGTGCAGAGCCAGGTTGCCCTGGCCGCGCTGAATCAACAACTGGCGCAAGCAGATACGCTTGACGCCACGCTGCAGGGTGCGGCTGAAGAGCTACGCCAGACGTGGAACGCTCGCCGCGTGCTGGCCGCGACGTTCGCCCGCGACGCTCCCAAAGAGGCCGCGCCGGCGCTTGTGTGTGCCGGCGAGCCCTGTGACTGGGCCGAACTGCCGCCACGTCACCGGCGGCGGATCGAGTCGCTACGCGATTCCGACCTCCTCACCACGGTGGCCGGAGAGGCTGGTACGGCGGGTATTTCGCTGCAGCATCCGCGTGGAGTGATGGTGGTATGGATCGACTTGGCGGAGCAACGGCCGTTCACCCCGGAGGATCACAACCTACTGAAGGTGCTTGGCGGGCGGCTCAGCCAGGGCCTGAACCGCGTCTACCAGTTGGACGAGCAACGCGAAACCGCCTTGGCGCTACAGCATGCGATGCTCGGCCCGACGACTCTGCCGGGAGGCTTCGCGGTCCGATATCACCCCGCCACCCACCCGCTGCAGGTTGGCGGTGATTGGTACGACGTCGTCGATCTCGACGACGGGCGCGTCGCGTTGATCGTCGGCGACTGTGTTGGGCACGGCTTGGCCGCTGCGACCGTGATGGGTCAGCTCCGAAGCGCGTGCCGTGCGCTGCTGCTCGACCAGCCCAGTCCCAGTGCTGCCTTGGCGGGTCTGGACCGCTTTGCGGCGCGTCTGCCCGGCGCCCGTTGTACCACCGCGTTCTGCGCGGTGATCACCCTCGACACCGGTGAGCTGGTGTACTCCAATGCGGGTCACCCACCGCCGATCATGGTGCATGCCAACGGAACTGCTGAGCAGCTGGATGGTGAACACGGCCTTCCCCTGGCGCTCCAACCGGACTGGATTCGACCCGAAATCCGCCTGACGATGCCGGCGCGCTCGACGCTATTGCTCTACACCGACGGTCTGGTCGAACGCCGCGGTCTTTCGATCGACGAAGGCATCGCCAGTGCGACCAATCTTGTTCAGGACGGCCGTTCGCAGTCGCTCGATGAGGTGGCAGACCATCTCATGGTCCGGCTCGAGCCTGCAAGCGGCTATTTGGATGATGTGGCGATGCTGCTCTATCGACAGCCTGCCCCACTGGCGATGAGATTCGACGCCGATGTCGATCACCTCGCTCCGAGCCGTGATGCCTTGCGCGGCTGGCTGGCACAGGCGGGGGTCGAGCCCGATCAGATTCAATACGTGCTCACCGCCGTCGGTGAAGCCGTCGCCAACGCAATCGAACACGGTTACCGCGACCAGCCCACGGGCACCGTCTCGTTGCGCGCGACCGCGGTCGTCGACGCGCTCCACGTGACCGTCAGCGACAGCGGCACCTGGAAGGCACCGCGCACAATCCCCGGAGTCAATCGGGGCCGCGGCATCACCCTCATGCGAGGCCTGGTGGAGGACATCACAATTCGCTCCACCGAGGCCGGCACCACCGTTCACTTGTACGCGAGGATCGCATAATGGCAGCAGAGCTGACCCTGAACACCGACCACGGCCCAAACGGGACGCCCCGGGTGACTGCGACAGGGGAGATCGACCTCAGTAACGTTGCCCAGTTCAAACAGGCGCTCAACACGGCGAGTGCGGGAACTCGAAGGCCAATCACCATCGACCTCAGCACGATCAAGTACCTGGACAGCGCAGGAATCAATGCGCTTTTCGACCACGCCGACAAAGTCGACGGTCTGCACATTATCGTGCACCCCTTGCTGGTTCGGGTCCTCACCATCAGCGGCCTTGATAAGATCGCGACGCTCGAAGCCGCACCGCAAGGCGGCAACGGTTAGAAAAGTCGTCCATGCGCACCGGAGTACGCGTTGGCCACGCGGGTGACGAACTGGTAGACACCCTTCTCGTCCGGGGCCAGGGGGCCGGGGCGGGCGTGCGGTGAGGCGAGCCCACGTTGCACCGATTCGCAGGCTGCCCAGTCCTGTCGGTTGGTGACGTCCCAGAAGTCCACCGCATACGAAGGATCGAAATCCTCTTTAGCCGCAACATCTTTCGGGAAGGCCCAGGCGCACTCGACGTGCGTGCGGTCAGCCGCCAGCGGCACCATGAGGTGGGTCATTACGTAGTCGGGGTGCAAGCTCACCAGCAGATTCGGGTATCCGACGATGTACATGACGGTGCGCAGTTGCTCCTCGGACAGTCCGCAGATCGCGGCGCCGCCGCTCTTGCCGGTGAACGACATGGTCTCGGCGCTCTCGACCATCGACATCCAGCCCGCAAGCCACGAACCCTCGAGGTCCAGGGTGTCGCCGCTGGTCGGCGGGCTGACTCGGGACAGCTCCGGGTGGATCCTCGAACAGTGGTAGCACTCTTGATAGTTCTCGGCGATGACCTTCCAATTGGTGGCGAGTTCATAGGAGTGTCGGGCGACGATCGTCAGGTCTTCAGGTCGGTACGGGCCGACGATGTCCTCGAGTCCCGCGACGTGCGCGGCGAAATCTGTGTCGCACCCGCTCGGGTCGACGAAAAGCCAACCATGCCAGTTCACCAGATGCAGTTCTCGGAGCCCGAACTCGTGTGGGTCGAAGTCGTCGGCGTCGCGGAAGCCGGGTGCGTTGCGCAGCGTGCCGTCCAGCCGGAAGGACCACGAGTGGTACGGGCAGATGATGCTCTGCTTCTTGGTCTCCGCGCCGCACGCCAGCAATTCGTGGCCGCGGTGGGGGCAAGTGTTGGCGAACGCGCGCACTACGTCGGTCTCGGATCGCACCAGCAGCACGCCGTTCGCGCCAGAACCGACCGCGCGCAGGGCGCCGACCGAAGTGATATCGCTGGCGTGGCCGACACAGGTCCATCCAGAGAAGATGTTGCGCAGTTCCCAATCAAAAACCTCGGGATCGACATAAGCCTGTCGCGGCAGCATGCGCGACCGGCCGAATGGTGCCAATGCTGCGGCAAGATCCGCAGCAGGAACAGGTGCCCGGTTATCCAGCTTGACCATGCGGTCAGAGTAATTGCCGGGCTGACCAGGTTCAGCTGTATCGCCAAAGCCGCCTCTCGCGGGCGATAATCGGTCAGTTGCCCGTTTTAGCCGACAGCAGCGAGTGCGTGACGTGTGCGCCCTCGAAACGGAATTGGTGCGCGGAATTCCGGAGAGGCTCGATGGTGGTATCCGGGTGCACGATGACTCCGCTCCCGGAAGGGATTCCGAGCCCGGTGGCCGTGCCCTGCAGCGACTGAATGGTGCGGGACAGCCGCGCCCAGTTGGCTCGCTCGTCATGCGTGTCGATGACCGCGGGGGCGAGCTTGAACACGTCGAGCAACTCGGTCGCCGAGGATTCCGGCACCTCGACGATTGCATACTGTCCGAGCTGAATTGCGCCCGCTGAAATGCCCACCAGCACAGTGCCTTGGGCATACCGGTGAAGGACCGCATCCTTCATGCCGGTTTTCTCGAACACGGTCCAACCGCGACGCACATCGCCGCCCGCGAGGACGATCAACTGGGCGCGTTCCAGGAAGGTGTGGTCGTCCGGGCCGAACGACGAGTCGATCATGCGACGGTTGGTGATTCCAATCGCGTCCATCGCCGCCTCGAAGATCTCGTAGAACTCCGGACGGTCCCCATTGGAGGCGCCGATATAGGCCGAGCGCAGTTCTGTGTCCCGAACCAACCCGTCGAGTGCCGCCTCGAGCAGCGGTCGGCCCCGCCGCTTCCAGAACAGCAACTGACTGTCCGCCAGCAGATAGAGCGGTTGGCGTGTGCAGCCCAATTCCCGATCAGCGTCGGACATGGGGCCACCCTAGCGGCGATGAGTCCACGGGCACCTGTCAACAGCCAGAGTCGCTGTCTCACAGGGAGTGTGGAGCATGTTGATCTGCCGTAGTGGGTCCGGGCCCCGTCCTTCCCGTCAACGTTGATGCGGAGATGGTGCGGGTGCGGATCCTTGGCGCGAACGCTGGCTGTCTGTGTCATAAACTTCTAATCCTTGAAACAACGTGAAAGGCGTTGGCCGAGCGGAGGGGTTGTCGACCATCGGTGCACCGGTGATTCCCGACCAGGAGCGTGCCGACGGAGGGAAGCCGTCGACGTGGGCGCCGCTGCGCAATCGCGTATACCGGGGCCTGTTCATCGCCCAGTTCATCTCCAACATGGGGACGTGGATGCAGGCTGTGGCGGCGCAGTGGTTCCTGGTGGAAAGGCACAGCCCTGACGTCATCGTGGCCCTGGTTCAGACGGCGAGTCTGGGGCCGACGCTGCTCCTGGGATTGTTCGCCGGTGTGCTTGCCGATCTGTTCGACCGGCGCCGGCTCCTGATCTTCCTACAGTCGTACGCCGTGCTGGTCGCGCTTGCCCTGGCACTGCTGACGAACCTTGGTCGGCTTACCCCGACGGCGCTGTTGCTGTTTACCTTGGCCATCGGGTTCGCTTCTGCGCTGACAGGACCGGCCTGGCAGGCGATCCAGCCCGAGATTGTCCCGCGTGAGCAGATACCGGCAGTCTCAATCTTGGGCAGCGTCTCGGCCAACTCCACCCGAGCAATTGGGCCGGCAATTGGCGGCATCGTGGTGGCATGGCTCGGCCCCGCAGCAGTGTTCGCGATCAACGCGGTGTCATTCTCGGCAATCATCATTGCGCTGCGGTTGTGGAACCGGCCGAAGCAAATCGTGCCGCTCGAGCGTGAACGCATAGGTCAGGCCATCATCACCGGGCTGCAATACATCGAGAACAGTCCAATCTTTCGCAGGATCCTTTTGCGCACAGCCCTTTTCCTGTTCCCTGCTTCGGCGATCCTGGCTCTGCTACCGGTGGCCGCCGCGCGCACGTGGCAGCTGGGAGCCGGCGGCTACGGTGTGGCGCTGGGGGCCATCGGTGTTGGGGCCATACTCGGAGTCGTAGCGGCCGGGCCGTTGCACGGAAGAATGTCGGACAACGCGCTGCTAACGACGTCGGCGGTCGCGTACGGCCTTGCCCCATTGTCGGTGGTCTATCTGCCTTTCGCGGCGGCGCTTCCGTTCTTGGCGTTGTCCGGGATGGCGTGGCTGATCACCCTGACGACATTGAACGCGGCGGCGCAGCTGTCGCTGCCGCGATGGGTTCGAGCCCGTGGATTATCGGTATATCTGCTGTTCTCTACCGGATCTCAGGCGCTCGGCGCCTATGTTTGGGGTGCCCTTGCCACGCGGTGGGGACTCGACGCCGCGATGCTGTGGTCGGCGGCAGTGCTGGGCGCCGTTGCCCTGAGCGTTGCCGTGCTTCCGCTGCTGCCGTGTACCGGGACAGTGAGCGTCGAGATTTCCACTGCGTGGCCGACTCCGACGCTCGTGTTTGAGCCGTGCCCTCAAGACGGACCGGTGCTGGTAGCCGTTCGCTACCAAGTGCCGCCCGAGAACCTCGACGAATTCGTCGACGCGATGAGGGAGGTCAGGCAGTCTCGGCTGCGAACGGGCGGTCACAGTTGGCGGCTCTATCACAGTGTCGAAGAACCCGACTCGTTCCTCGAGAGGTTCACCGTGGCGTCCTGGAGCGAATTTGAACGCCAGCGCACCGAGCGCTGGGTGGATGTCGATCATGACGGTGTGACGAAGGCGATCAGCTATACCGTCGACCAAACCCGACGGCACGAGTACTACGTAGCGCTGCGTACGCGCCGGTGAGAACCGCGTTATGTGGCTGCAGCGCAACAGAATCGGCGTGCACTAGCTGATTGGGCCGGGTGGTCCTTCTCGGTCGGCCGTGCCCAGATCGATTTGCATCCACGCGACGTCGTGCCAGCTGTCGTGTTTCCAGTAGACGCGCCGGTACGCGCCAACATCCTCGAACCCGAAGGATCGGTGAAATGCGTTGCTGGCCTCGTTGGGTTGGGTGATGCCGGCGAAGGCTCGCCGGTAGCCGTGGTCGGCAAGCCGTTGCAGCACTTCTGCATAGAGTCTGCGGCCCCAGCCGGCGCGGTGATGGTCGCAGCTGATGTAAATGCCTGTCTCTGCCGACCACTTGAAGGACGGCAGGCTGATCACTGCGTGGCCGTAAGCGAAGCCGATGACCTGACTGTCATCCTCGAGAACGAGCCATTCGTGGGCTTTTTGGGCCGAGGCGATACGCGAAGCCATCTCGTCTGGGCTCGGGGCCTCGAGTTCCCAACTGATCACCGTGTTCTCGACATAGGGGCGGTAGATCGCTACGCAGGCAGCCGCGTCTTGCGGGGACGCCGAACGCACGGTGCCGCTGATCGCTTGCATGCCAGCAGTCTTCCAGTCGCCTGGTTGGGGTGCGAATCGCGGGTGCAGACCGGGCAACCTCATCGCCAGCACAAGA
>NZ_JBVAXR010000048.1:0-29696 GCF_055419445.1 Mycobacterium sp. IDUB_19
GTGGGGCGGGCGGGGCTCGAACCCGCGACCAACGGATTATGAGTCCGCGGCTCTAACCAACTGAGCTACCGCCCCTTCTGCATTCAGTAGGAAACCGTACCAACGCCAAGCGAGAGCGTCCGGCGGGGCGATCACGGCCGCGCAGGCTCCACCAACGCTCTGATCGCCGACGGAGGACACCGCAGCCCGCGGTGGTGACCGTTGGCCGTTTTTTAGTGACTTTTGGCCCGAGTGACGCTGCTTGGTCAAGGTACAGAGTTGGCAGGCCGGCTCTGCTTCGCTTGGGCCGGCGACGACCGCCATCGATTGCGGCAGTGTCGATTACCGGATGAAGGAGCCAGTTGATGTTCGTTTCAGGTCGAATCCCGCGCCGAGTGCTCGTCGGCGCGATAGGTGCTGGCGCGGCCACCGGCATGCTGTTATGCGTTCCTGCAGGGACCGCTGCGGCTGATCCGCCGCCTCGGCCACCCAACTGCACAGCTGGGGACGTGGCCGGTGTCGCGACTGGTGTTGGGGCGGCGCTCTCGACCTACCTGTTCGCTCACCCGGACCTGAACGATTTCTACACCGGCCTTCAGGATGTGCCCAAAGACCAGCTCGGTCACGACGTGCAGAACTACTTCAGCGCCAACCCGCAGGAGCAAGCCGATCTCGAGAGCATCCGTCAGCCGCTGGCTGACATCAGGCAGCGTTGCCACTGGACACCATTACTCGGGGAAGGCGGCGCGACTCCGTAAACGATCGGTACGCCGCACGTAAGCGTGCGCTCAAGGAATTACTGCGGGCCTCAGTTCGCAGATCGGTATAAGCAGGTCCCAGCCGGGACGGGAAGGAGAACCCGATGAATGCGTGGGCGCGGTCCTGGGCTGCAGGGGGAATAGCGATGTTGGCCCTTACGGCGATTCCCGAGATATCTGCCATCGTGCAGCCCCCCAGTGTGGCCAACGCGGACGTCTGCGCAAGCGTCGGCTCGCGTGTGTCAGTGAGCGGGTGCACCAACATCGCGGACACGGTCAATTCTTATGTCCCGCCGCCTGGCGCCTATGCGCCGCTGCCGCAAGACTTTCCGCCTCCACCGCCTCCGGTAAGCGTCTGTGTCGGAGCCGGCCGGCGAATTCATGTGAGCGGGTGCTCCTAAAAGCGCGACTCCGCCCGCGGGCGTCGCGAACCGTTTTCCGGGCTTAGTGGCTAGCGCAGCTCAGTCGTCGATGTGCGTCGGCGGGTCAGCGAACGCGAGACCCAAAGGATGCTGGTCAGGACCCATCAATTTGCAGTCTGGGCTCCATTGGTAACTGGGGCCGCTATGCGACGTGGTGATGACCACGCATCGTTGCCAGGTGCCGTCAGGCTGGACGGGTCCATCGCACTTGCTGGCAACGAGACCTCCGTACTGGCAACCGGCACTGGCCGGCGCCGCCGAGGCGATCAACGCTCCGGTCATCAGCACGGCGGCCAGTGCTCCGACTATGCGGCGCTTCATGGCCGTCCTCGCCACACCGCCGTCAGCTGAACACCGTCTGACCATCGACATCGAGCAGGTAGCGCTCGGTGCCACTTTCAACCCGGGGGGCGTCCCCACCCAGCGACACCGCGATCTTATTGCTGGCATTACGCATGACGTCAAAGGTCAGCTCGACGGCCTCGGCCTCGGAGAACCGGGCGCGCACCTCGGCGACAACGTCGGCGTCGAGGTGCGCCGGCGTCCAAATTAACCCATCCGCATACCGCAGCGCTGCTTTTGCGCGCTCGTCGAGCAGCCTCGACTCCTCAAATTGCGCGATGTCCTCGTACAACGTCTCCGAACCACCGGCGTCCAGCGCCCTGCTTTCCCGCACCGATTTGCACAGCCGGCAGTTGTGCTGAGCCGCCCCACGCAGCCGCACCAGCTCGGAGGTCACCGGGTCAAGCGCACGCATCGCGCCCACCGCGGGCAGGAAGTCATTGAACACCACATCAGACGGGTCCGTCGCGTGATCCCACGCGATCGGCCCGCGTGTCCAGCCCAGATACGGCGCACCGACACCCAGCGCTTCCAGACCGGCGCGCACCCGCGGCACGAAGTCGGCGATATACATCGCCACCACGACACCAAAAGTGCTGTCCCCCAACGCTTTAAATAGCCGGGACCGCTGGTCGACGGTGATAGCGGAAACGTCGGCGCTGAACTGCTCGGCGAACTCGGCGACGACGCGCTCGGCGTCCGATTCGGGTTCGTCCGCAACCACCTCAACGGGCAGCGGCGGCAGCGACATCGTCTCCGCGCACACCCGCCGCACCAGACCCACCAGCCGGCCGTCGCCCGTGGACCCGGGAGACAGGGCCACCAACCGCATCAGCTGGTCTTCACGAACCGAAACCGGAGCCGCCATTCCCGATACGTTACGACTACTGCGCCTGGCTCACCGAGGACATATGGAAATCGGGAATCCGCAGTGTCGGCATCGCGGCCCGGGTGGCCCAATCGCCCCACTCCCGCGGCAGGGTCTTCTCGCTGACACCGGCCTCGGTCGCACGCCGCAGCAAATCCAGCGGGCTCTCGTTGAAGCGGAAGTTGTTGACCGCCCCGGTGACCTCGCCGTCCTCGATCAGGTACACCCCGTCGCGGGTCAGCCCGGTGAGCAACAGCGTGGTGGGATCGACCTCGCGGATGTACCACAGCGTGGTCAGCAGCAGGCCGTGCTCGGTGCCCGCGATCATGTCGGCGAGGTCGTTGGACCCGCCGGTCATCACCAGGTTGTCCGCCGCGACGGCGACCTTCGCGTCGAACTTGACGGCGGTGGACCGCGGATAAGCCAACGCGTTGATCACCCCGTCGCGGATCCAGTCGACCTGGCTGATCTCCATCCCGTTGTCGAACACCGACACCGTCTCGGAGGAACTGCTGGCCATCACGAACGGTGTACACAACAGCCCCGGCGCCATCGGATCGGAGAACAACGTCAACGGCAGATCGGTGAGCCGCTCCCCCACCCGGGTCCCGCCGCCCGGCGCCGAGAACGCGGTGCGCCCCTCCTGCGCGCCCCGCCCGGCCATCGACCAGGCCAGGTAGATCATCATGTCGGCCACCGTCGACGGCGGCATGAGCGTCTCGTAGCGCCCGGCCGGCAGCTCGACGGTGCGCTCCGCCCAGCCCAGCCGCATCGACAGGTCCTCGAGCAGCAAATCGGTGGGCACATCATCGAAATCGGATGTCCCGACACCGGCCCACGCGCTGGCGTCGCCGCGCTTGCCGTTGATCTCCACCGCGCCGGTGGGCTGCGTGAAACGACGGCGCAGCCCCGTCGACGACGCCAGGAATGTCGTCGAAACACTATGGTGCGCAAAGCCATACAGCCGGTCGGTGGCCTGGAAGGCGCGGCTCAACGAGCCGGCGACATCGGCGAACACCTCGGCACCGGTGCCGGGCACCGGGGCATCCCAGTCAGCGGGCACCCCGGTATCGGAGAGGAGCGGCGCGGCATCGCCGGCCTCCGGCGCGGACCGGGCCGCTTCTTGCGAGGCCGCCACCAAACTTGGGATCACCCGCGGGTCCACCTCGGCGGAGACAACCGTGCCGATGAACGCGCTGGCGCCCTTGCGCACAATCGAAATGACAGTGGTGTTGCGACTGACCGAAACCCCGTTGGTGGTCATCGAATTGCCCGCCCACCGCAATGTCGCCTGGACCTTGTCGGTGACCAGCACCATGGTCTCGTCGGCGCGGCCGAGTTTCGCCGCCTCTTCCAAGACGAGGTTGACGACATGCTGCGCACTGATCATCGGCCGCCCTCGGTCCGGGTGTTGAGCACGTTGACACCGCGGAACAATGCCGACGGGCAGCCGTGGCTGACCGCGGCGACCTGCCCGGGCTGCGCCTTGCCGCAGTTGAACGCACCGCCCAGCCGCCACGTCGACGGCCCGCCAACGGCTTCCATCGAATTCCAGAAATCGGTGGTGGTGGCCTGATAGGCCACGTCGCGCAACTGACCGTCCAGGCGCCCGTCGCGGATGCGGAAGAAGCGCTGTCCGGTGAACTGAAAGTTGTAGCGCTGCATGTCGATTGACCAGGATTTATCGCCGACGATGTAGATGCCGTTCTCGACCCGGCCGATCAGATCATCGGTGGACAGGTCGTCGGGGCCGGGCTGCAGCGACACGTTGGCCATCCGCTGGATCGGCACGTGATGCGGCGAGTCGGCGTACGAGCAGCCGTTGGAACGCGGCTGTCCGAGCCGGGGCGCGAACACCCGGTCGAGTTGGTAGCCGACGAAAATCCCGTCGCGCACCAGGTCCCAGCTTTGCGCGGCCACGCCCTCGTCGTCGTAACCGATGCTGGCCAAACCGAATTCGACGGTGCGGTCGGCGGTCACATTCATCACCGGGGAGCCGTAGCGCATGGTTCCGAGTTTGTCCGGGGTGGCGAACGACGTTCCGGCATAGGCGGCTTCGTAGCCGATCGCGCGGTCATATTCTGTTGCGTGGCCAATGGATTCGTGAATGGTCAGCCACAGGTTGGTCGGATCGATCACCAGGTCGGTTGGCCCCGGGGACACGCTGGGCGACTTGACCTTCTCGGCGAGCAGCACGGGCACCTGCGTCAGCTCATCGGTCCAGTTCCACACGTCGTCGCCGGCCAGCACCTCCCAGCCCCGGCCCATCGGCGGCGCCAGCGTGCGCATCGAGTCGAAGCTGCCCGCCACGGCGTCGACGGTGACCGCCTCCAGTGCCGGCATGATGCGCACCCGCTGCTGGGTGGTCGAGGATCCGAAGGTATCGGCGTAGAACGACTGCTCCTTGACCGCGGTCATCATGGCCGACACATGGTCGACGCCGTCGGCGCTCAGTAGTCGCCCGGAGTACTCCTCGAGCACGCCGATCTTGTCGGCCACGGGGACGTCGAACGGGTCGATCCGGTAGCTCGAGACCCAGGTGGCGTCGACGTATACCGGCTCGGGCGCCAACTCGACGCGCTCGGTGTTCAGCGCCGCCAGTGTGGTGGCGACATGAACCGCGCGGCGCGCGGTGTCGGCCGCGACCGACGGCGCCAGCTCGGCGTGCGACGCGAATCCCCAGGTGCCGTCGACGATGACCCGCACGGCCAGGCCGACGTCACGGCTGAGGACCGCGGTCTCGAGCTCACCGTCACGCAATTGGATGATTTCGGTATTGATGCGCTGAATTCGCAGGTCCGCGTAGCTGGCCCCGGCCGTGGTCGCCGCCGCCAACGCGGCCTCGGCGAGCTCGTGTCGCGGCAGGCCCAGGAAGTCGGCATCGATCCCCCGATTCGGTGTCACGGCTCCACCGTAACGACTGTGCGCTCCAAACCCCTGCATAGCCCGCTTTAATTAGCTGCATGCCCAGCGCAGCACGCAGGAGTAAGGCGCGATCCGCCGTGCTGGCGTACGGGCTGCTGGCGCCCAGCCTGTTCGGTGTCGTCACCTTCCTGCTGCTGCCCATCCTCGTGGTGATCTGGCTCAGTCTGTACCGGTGGGATCTGCTGGGTCCGCTGCGCTTTGTGGGCCTGGACAACTGGCGCTCGGTGCTGGTCGACTCCAGCTTCGGCAACTCACTGATCGTCACGGCGATCTTCGTGGCGATCGTGGTTCCGACGCAGACCGTGCTGGGCTTGGCCGCCGCCTCGATGCTGGCCCGCTTGCTTCCAGGGACCGGCTTTTTCCGCACCGTATTCGTGCTGCCGTGGATTTGCGCACCGCTGGCGATCGCCGTGTTATGGCGCTGGATCCTGGCGCCCACCGACGGCGCGGTTGCGACGCTGCTGGGACACAGTATCGAGTGGCTGTCGGATCCCAGCTTTGCGCTGCCACTGGTGTCGGCGGTGGTCATCTGGATGAACGTGGGCTATAACTCGCTGGCCTTCCTGGCCGGACTGCTGGCGATTCCGAACGAGATCCACGCCGCTGCCCGCACTGACGGCGCCAATGCCTGGCAACGGTTCTGGCGCATCACGCTGCCCATGCTGCGCCCGACGATGTTCTTCGTGTTGGTGACCGGAATTGTCAGCACGGCACAGGTTTTCGACACCGTGTACGCCTTGACCGACGGCGGACCGGGCGGCAGCACCGACCTGGTGGCCCACCGCATCTACGCCGAGGCGTTCGGTTCGGCGGCCATCGGCCGGGCGTCGGTGATGGCGGTCGTGCTGTTCGTCATCCTGATCGGCATCACGATCGTTCAGCACCTGTATTTCCGGCGGCGGATCACCTATGACCTCGTCTAGCCGCGTCTGGAACGCGATGATCTACACCGGCCTGGCGGTCGGTGTGCTGATCACGTTGGCGCCCTTCGCGCTTGGCTTACTGACCTCATTCACCTCGGCACACCAATTCGCGACGGGTACGCCGCTGCAACTGCCACACCCACCCACGCTGGCCAACTACGGCGACCTGGCCGGTGCCGGGTTCGGCCGCGCTGCCGCGGTGACGGCATTGATGACGGCGGTCATCCTGGTGGGCCAAATGATCTTCTCCGTACTGGCGGGCTACGCGTTTGCGCGCCTGGAGTTCGCCGGGCGCGATGCGTTGTTTTGGGTCTATATCGCGACGTTGATGGTGCCCGGGACGGTCACGGTGGTACCGATGTATCTGATGATGGCCGAGGCGGGGCTGCGCAATACGTTCTGGGCTTTGGTGCTGCCGTTCATGTTCGGCTCCCCGTACGCGATTTTCTTGCTGCGCGAGCACTTTCGCCAGATCCCCAACGACTTGATCAACGCGGCGCGCCTCGACGGCGCCAACACTTTGGACGTGATCACGCATGTGGTCGTGCCGTCCAGCCGGCCGGTGCTGGCGACCCTCACGCTGATCACCGTGGTCTCGCAATGGAACAACTTCATGTGGCCGTTGGTGATCACGAGTGGTCACAAGTGGCGGGTGCTCACCGTGGCGACGGCCGAACTGCAGTCCCGCTTCAATTCGCAATGGACGTTGGTGATGGCGGCGACCACGATCGCGATCGTGCCGCTGGCCCTGCTGTTCATCGCTTCCCAGCGACACATCGTCTCCTCGATCGTCCTCTCGGGTGTCAAGTGAGCCGGAAACCATGACGCGGCCCCGCGTTTCCACCCTCGCCGCCGGTGCGCTGGGACTCGTGGTGGTGCTGCTGGCCGCGATCGCCGTGTTGTTGAACTACTCCGGCGAGCCCCACGGCAACAAAATCGTGGTGCGGGTGCGGATCTGGGACGCGCCCATCGCCGAGGCCTACCGGCAGTCGTTCGAGGCATTCAACCGCACGCATTCCGATATCGAGGTGCGCGTCAACCTGGTGGCCTACCCGACGTACTTCAACACGCTGCGCACCGACGTCGCGGGCGGCAGCGCCGACGACATCTTCTGGCTCTCCAACGCCTACTTCGCGGGCTACGCCGACAACGGCCGGCTACTGAACATCAGCGAAACCTTCAGCGCCGATGCGATTTCAGACTGGGAACCGGCAGTGGTCGACCAGTTCACCCGCCGCGGTGCACTGTGGGGCGTGCCGCAGCTGACCGACGGCGGTATCGCGGTGTACTACAACGCGGACCTGCTGGCCGCCGCCGGCATCGATCCCGGTCAGCTGAGCAGCCTGCGCTGGAATCTCAACGGGGACGACACACTGCGTCCGATTGCGGCCCGGCTCACTGTCGACGCCAACGGAAATGTCGCGGGCACAGCGGGTTTCGACCCCGGCCGGATTCGGCAGTGGGGCTACAATGCGGCCAACGACCCGCAGGCGATCTACCTGAATTACATCGGCTCGGCGGGCGGTGTGTTCCAGCGCGGCGACGAGTTCGCGTTCGACAACCCCGGCGCCGTCGCGGCCTTCCGCTACCTGGTGGATCTGATCAACGCCGACCACGTCGCACCACCGGCGTCGGACACCAACGGCAACGGCGACTTCTCGCGCAACCAATTTCTGGCCGGCAGGATGGCCCTCTTCCAGTCCGGCACCTACAACCTGGCGTCGATCGCACGCGATGCCCGCTTCCGGTGGGGGGTCGCGATGCTGCCGATCGGTCCCGCCGGCCGGATCAGTGTCACCAACGGCATTGCCGCGGCGGGTAATTCGGCCACCAAGCATCCCGACGCGGTGCGTCAGGTGCTGGCTTGGATGGGCAGCAAGGAAGGCAATGCCTATCTGGGCGCTCAGGGCGCGGCGATTCCCGGGGTGCGGTCAGCCCAGCAGGTCTACTTCAACTACTGGGCGCAGCGCGGCGTGGACGTCGCACCCTTCTTCTCCGTCCTGGACGGCCCGCGCATTCCGGCCCCGGGCGGGGCCGGCTTCGCCGCGGGAGACACCGCGCTGCAAGGCTATTTCGACGAGATGTTCCTCGGCCGCGGTGACGTCGCGACGTCCCTCAAGCAGGCCCAGGCAGCGGCCAATGCCGCCGCGCATCGCTAACTGACGTCGTTGAGCGCGCTGTGGTGACGGCCCCACACGAAGTAGAAGATCAATGCGAGCAAGATCCACCCGCTGAACGCGATCCAGGTGTACCAGTGCAGGCTGAGCAGGATGTAGCCGCAGGCCAGCACCGAAAGCACCGGCGTGACAGGGTAACCGGGCACTTTGAACGCGCGGGGCAGGTCCGGCTCGCGCACCCGCAGGATGATCACGCCGACCGCGACGACGATGAACGCGGTCAGCGTGCCGATCGACACCATGTCCGCCAGCTTGTTCAGCGGGACGAGGCCGGCCAATGTCCCCGCAGCGATAGCGACGATGACCGTGTTGTTCACCGGCGTCATGGTGCGGGTGTTGATCGACGCGAACCTGGTCGGCAGCAATCCGTCTCGGCCCATTGCGAACAGGATGCGGGTCTGGCCGTACATCGTGATCAGCGTGACGGTGAAGATCGAGATCACCGCGCCCGCACAAAGAATCGTGCTGGCCCAGCCGTGGTGCGTGACTTTGTCCAGGATGGTGGCCAGTCCGGCGTCTTCCTGGCCGGCGAAATCCTGCCACGGCTGGGTGCCCAGCGCGGCGAGTGCGACGAGAACGTAGACGGTGATGACGGTCATCAGCGCCGCGATCAGCGCCCGCGGCATGGTCTTCTGCGGGTCCTTCACCTCGTCGCCCGCCGTGGACACCGCGTCAAGGCCGATGAACGAGAAGAAGATCGTGCCCGCCGCCGAGCCGATGCCCGCAACACCGAACGGGGCAAAGTCCTTGAGCTGGTTGGCGTCAAAGGCGGTGAACGCGATGATGACGAACATGACCAGCACACCCAGCTTGATCAGCACCATGATCGCGTTGACCCGCGCCGATTCGCGCGCGCCGCGGATCAGCAACAGCGCGCACATGGCGATCAGGATGATCGCCGGCAGATTCACGTAGCCGGGGTCCGAATCCCACGGCGCCTCGGACAACGCATGCGGAAGCTGGAATCCGAATAAGTTGTGCAGCAGCTTGTTGACGTAGCCGCTCCACCCAACCGACACCGCGGCCGTGGCTACCCCGTATTCCAACAGCAGGCAGGCCGCAACCGCCATCGCGACAACCTCACCGAGTGTCGTGTACGCGTAGGAATACGACGAACCTGAAACCGGCACGGCCGAAGCCAATTCGGCGTAGCAGATGGCGGCGAGCCCGGCCGCGATCCCCGCGATGAGGAAGGAGACGATCACCCCGGGCCCGGCTTCCGGCACCGCCTGGGACAGCACAAAGAAAATTCCGGTCCCGATCGTCGAGCCGACGCCGAACATGGTCAGCTCGAACGCGCCGATCCCGCGATTGAGGTGGTCTGCGGCCCCGTGTGCGACGGGCGCGCCGATCACCGGGCGGCGCCGCAGCATCTGTGCTGTCAGGCTGATCGAGCTGGCTGGCAAATTGCGCCCCCCTCGTGCTGGATCAGCTGATTATGCCCGCAATACGGCGGCGAACTGGTCGACGGCCCAGTCAATCTCCTGCTCGGTGATCACCAGCGGAGGTGCGAACCGCAGCGTCGAACCGTGGGTGTCCTTCACCAGCACCCCGCGCTCGGCCAGGCGCAGGCTGATTTCCTTGCCGGTGCCCAGGGTGGGTTCGATGTCGACGCCGGCCCACAAACCGAAGCCACGCACCGCCACCACACCGTCGCCGATCAGGCCGCGTAACCGTCGATGCAGGTGCGCGCCCAATTGGGCCGAGCGGGTCTGGAATTCACCCCGTGCCAGCATGGAGACCACGGTGGTGCCGATCGCGGCGGCCAGCGGGTTGCCCCCGAACGTCGAGCCGTGCTCGCCCGGATGCAGCACGCCGAGAATGTCGCGGTCCGCGACAACCGCCGACAGCGGGACCACGCCGCCGCCCAGCGCCTTGCCGAGCAGATAGACATCCGGCACGACGCCCCAGCGGTCGCAGGCGAACGTGTAGCCGGTGCGCGCGAGGCCCGACTGGATTTCGTCGGCGATCATCAGCACGTTGTGTTCGCTGCACAGCGCACGCACGGCGGGTAAGTAGTCGTCGGGCGGGACGACGATGCCGGCCTCACCCTGGATCGGTTCGAGCAGCACCGCGACGGTGTTCTCGTCGATCGCGCGGGCCACGGCCGCGGCGTCGCCGAATGGCACCGCGCGGAACCCGGGTGTGAACGGACCGAATCCGCCGCGCGCCGTCGGGTCCGACGAGAAGCTGACAATACTGATCGTGCGGCCGTGGAAATTGTTCTCCGCCACGACGATGTTCGCGCGGCCCTCCGGAACGCCCTTGACGTCGGCGCCCCACTTGCGCGCGACCTTCAGGCCGCTCTCCACGGCTTCGGCGCCCGAGTTCATCGGCAGCACCATGTCTTTGCCACACAGTCGCGCAAGCCCAGCGCAGAACGGTCCCAGATTGGCGGCGTGGAATGCGCGACTGACCAGTGTGACGGTGTCGAGTTGAGCATGCGCCGTCGCGCTGATCTCGGGGTTGCGGTGACCGAAGTTCACCGCCGAGTAGGCGGCCAGGCAATCCAGGTAGCGGTGGCCATCGACGTCGGTGATCCACGCGCCCTCGGCGCTGGCCGCCACCACCGGCAGCGGCGAATAGTTATGCGCTGCATGCTTATCGACGAGGGCGATCGCATCCTCGGTTCCGTTGCTGGCCACCGAAGTCTGGTCGTCGAGAATCGTCACGCAAACACCTCCAATGTGCAGCACTTGACAGAACCGCCCCCCTTGAGCAGCTCGGAGAGATCGACGCCGACGGACTCGAAGCCCGCCTTCCGCAACTGGACAGCGAAACCCGTTGCGGCCGAGGGAAACACGACGCGCAGGCCATCTGATACCACGTTGAGGCCAAGCACGTAGGCGTCCGCGCTTCCCACCACGATAGCGTCGGGGAACAGCGCGTGCAGTTGGTCCTGTGCTGCTGCGCTGAACGCCGGAGGGTAAAAGGCGATGGTGTGATCGTCAAGGACAGCGAGTGCGGTGTCGAGGTGATAGAACCGCGGGTCGACCAGTTCGAGCGAGACCACCGGCATGCGCAGCGCTGCCGAGATCTCGGCATGGGCGCGGCGGTCGGTGCGAAAGCCATGACCCGCCAACACCATTTCGCCGACCATCAGCAGGTCGCCCTGCCCCTCGTTGACGTAATGCGTCGTGACCGGCCGATAGCCCATCGACGACATCCACTCGCCATAGGCCGTCGCCTCGCCGGCCCGCTGCTCGTAGCGGAATCGGGCGACGATCGCGACGTCGCCGGCGACGAACCCGCCGTTCGCGGCGTAGACCATGTCCGGCAGGCCGGCGACCGGCTCGACGAGGTCGACGTGGTGGCCAAGTCCCAGGTAGGTCTGCCGAAGAGCTTCCCACTGCGTTAGCGCGACCTCGACGTCGACCGGCGTGCTGACATCCATCCACGGGTTGATCGCGTATTCGACCGCGTAGTACGCCGGCGGCGTCATCGCATACCGACGTGTCTGAGCTGCTCTTGACCGCTTGGGCGCGGCGTCTTGCCATGCCGCGGGCACGGCGTGGGGCGCCGGGTCGGTGACATAGTAATCTGTCATATATCCACTGTATTTTGACACTTCTACACAATCAAACGTCGATTCTTGCGTGTCCATGAGCGATTTATTGCACTACAATGTCAGCAACAGCGATTTATTGCGTAGAGCTGAAACGGGGGGCGATGGACCGCCTGGACGAGACCGACGAACGCATCCTCACCGAGCTGACCGAGCATGCGCGGGCCACCTTCGCCGAGATCGGCCAGAAGGTGAACCTGTCCGCACCGGCGGTGAAACGGCGCGTTGACCGCATGATCGACAACGGCGTGATCAGGGGCTTCACCACGATCGTCGACCGCAACGCGCTCGGCTGGAACACCGAGGCCTATGTGCAGGTGTATTGCCACGGCACGATCGCGCCCGATCAGCTGCGGGCGGCCTGGGTGGACATGCCCGAGGTGGTCAGCGCGGCGACGGTGACCGGGACGTCTGACGCGATCCTGCATGTGCTGGCCCGCGACATGCGCCACCTGGAGTCCGCGCTCGAACGCATCCGCGAGAGTGCCGACATCGAACGCAGCGAAAGCATCGTCGTGCTGTCGAACCTCATCGACAGGATGCGGACCTAGGTCGGCGTGCCGCGGCACCTTGCGACGCGAACTGGGACACCTTGCGCCGCGAGCCTAACGCCACTGCGAGATTCGGGTCGATTTTTCGCCGTGCGGTTAGACTCGCGCGCGCCGAACGTCAGCGAGCGCCGAACCAGCGCGCCAGCCTGGACCCCGAGGCGGTCGGCGGCCGGCGAGTTGCATAGGGCCACGGCTGGTTTCGTTCCGGGACCGAGCTCGCCCGGGCCTGCTTGAGCTGCATGCGCAAGTGCTGCCGAAGGTCATGCAGATCGGGATCCGTCCAACGGTTGTCGGCTTCGATCGGGTCGGCGGTCAGATCGTAGAGCTCCCATTGGTCATCGAGCGGAGACGTCCGATACGCCTCTCCCCCAATGCCATTGGCCGCCAAATGGCGCACGCCGGGTTCGGTCCAGGTACCCGGATCGTCGAAGGTGCGGACCAGCTTCCACAGGTGCCCGGCGCCTGCAGCATCGTCGACCCGGACAACCAGGCCCTCGAAATTCGACGCCGTGTGGGCCGGAATCCGGATACGCAGCGGCGCGGGCGGATTGACCGTCTGCTTCAGCTGGCGTGCCAAACCCGAGGCGCCGCTGTCTCCTTCCAGCATGTTGTCGCGGGTCATCAGGTACACGGCCCGGGTCTCGTCGGCGGGTGCGCCGTCGACGATCGGCATGAGATCCCGGCCCGGCAGCTCATGGACCTCAGTGAACGACTCCGCCAGCGTTGCCG
Organism: Mycobacterium sp. IDUB_19; assembly: GCF_055419445.1. Classification (NCBI taxonomy): domain Bacteria; kingdom Bacillati; phylum Actinomycetota; class Actinomycetes; order Mycobacteriales; family Mycobacteriaceae; genus Mycobacterium; species Mycobacterium sp. IDUB_19. The sequence goes on from NZ_JBVAXR010000048.1 coordinate 13,240, forward strand.
CGACTTCCGCGACATCGACGCCCGCGGCTCCCAGCAGCGTCGGGACCAGGTCGACGTGTGAGGTCGGTGCCGTGACCACCCGGGGCTGCGTTGAGTGTGCGCCGATGCGGGCAATGACGAAGGGAACGCGGGTGGCCTCGTCATAAAGGTTGAACCATTTCTGGTGCAGTCCGCCGTGGGCGCCCAGCAGATCGCCGTGATCGGCGGTACGCACCAATACGGCGTCGTCCGAACCATTTTCGGTGACGGCGCGCCGGACGCGGTCGATCGGTCCGTCCACCTCGGCATGCAGGCGGTAGTACAGGTCGCGGTATTGCTGCGCCTTGCGCTCGTAGGTCCGATTGATCATCGGCGCCGGACCGTAGCCGGAGTAATAGGCCTCACGAAACGCGATTTGCGCGGCCGGCTTGGTCGACAGGTCTTCGTCGGCGGTGGGCGCCGGGGCGACCGGCGGCGGGTCCAGCGGGGACGGCTTGACCGGACCGCGGCGCGACCAGGTGGGGAACAGCACGATGTCGTGCGGGTTGACGAAGCTGGCGACAAGCAGAAACGGACGCAGCGCAGCGTGGTCGCCGGCGCGGCGGCGGGCGTAACGGTCAGTGAGCCAGGCGACGACACGATCGGCGATCAGCGGGTCGCGGCGAATGCCGGCATTGCCCAGCAGCGCGCCGTGCGGCTCCGGGCCGACCCAACCGGAAAACCCATACGGCCCCAGTGGATCCGCGTCAAGGTAGCGCTGCACCGCGACCGGGTCGACGACACCGTCGTCGTCGTTGGTCGCCAGCGGACGGTCGGTCTCCGGGTCGATCAGATCCGCGTGCGAGATGTGCCATTTGCCGTCGTAGTGCGTGTCGTATCCGGCCGCACGGAACCAGTTACCCAGGGTGGGCACCTCGCCTCGGCGAAGCCAGCGCATCCGGGAGTCCTCGGCGGTCTTTCCGATGCCGTCGGTCTGGGTGACCCCGTGCAAGTCGGGGTAATGCCCGGTGAAGATGGTCGGTCGGCTGGGCACGCAGGCAAGCGAACCGGTGTAGTGCCGGCCGAAGCTGACGCCGTGATCGTCGAACCACTTGCGCCCCAGCAGTATTCGATTACGCCACGCGAGCACCTCGGGCGTCTCGTACGGAGGCACCGCACGTTCCTCGTCGGTCATCAGGATGACGATGTCGGGGCGATCAGACACGCGCGTTCTCCAATCGGTTCGCGAGTCCGGCAAGCATCGAGTCGGACTGTCGTGCAACAACGCGACATACGACGCGTTCGGCAAGCCTTTGGGGTGGGCGAGGCCCGGTTTCGACCGTGCTGGTCAGGGTCACGACGGTCGAATCGCCCGCGTCGGCCGCGAGTGTCCAGCGGTTGGTCACCCGGCGCAGCAGGCGGGGCAGGCCCTCGATGTCGTAGGCGAGCACGTGTGGCGGGTCGAACTCGATGACCCGCTCGACGAGGGTGTCACGTTTGACTTGGACTCGCCTGGTGGTACCGATCGAGGTCCCGTCGGCACCGGAAGTCAGGATGCATGAGTGATCGACGTTGTCGGCCCACGAAACGATTGCGCCGAAGTCCGCGAGGACATCCCAGACTTCTTGCACGGGGGCCGCGATGGTACGAGTGCGCTGGATGTCGGCCACGCGCTAACGCTACGCGACGAGCGAGGACCAGCTCATTAAACCGGACTGAGATGCAGGACTGTCTCGAGCGCCACCGAAGCGGCACCCGCCGCGACGAACAGGCCGAGCGTCACCCAGTCCGCCATTTTCGGCCGCGCCGGCGACGCGGACAGCTGACCCGCCCCGCCGCGGGCGGTGATCGCATCGCCCATCTCGTCAGCACGCCGCAACGTCACGACCATCGCCGTCGCGAGCAGGTCGATCACCTCACGGCCCTGCTGCCGACGTCGAGCCTTGCGGCTGTGCAGCTCCTCTTTGGGGCGGAGCCGGCGGGCCGCGTAGAGGATCTGGAATTCCTCGATCAACATCGGGAAGGCGCGCAGCGCGAGCGCCAACGCCGCCGCCCATTCGTCGACCGGGATCCGGAAAATCTTGGCAGGCCGGCCCAAAGTCGCCAGCGCGGGACCGATTTCGGCGACATTGGTCGTCCAGGACACGATCGCCCCGAGAGCTATCAGCAGGATCGTCAGCGCGGTCATCCGCAGGAAGTGCAGCGCACCACCGAGTCCGACCTGCAGGCCGCCCACCGAGAGCACGGGGCTGCCGCCGGCTACCGCGGCTGTCACAAAGCCCAGCCCGATCACGAACCACATCCAGCGCGGTACCGTCGGCATCGCGCCGCGCGGAATGTGCGCGAGCCACAACGCCGCCACCACGAGGCCCCCGAGCAATCCGATGCTTACCCAACCCGGGTAGAACGTCAGCAGCACCGCGACGCCGGTCACAACGAGTAGCTTTGTGCCGGCCCACAACTGGTGGATGACGGAGTTCCCGGGCACCGGAACCAGCAGCACGACCGGCCGGGGTGGGCGCCGGGTCCGGCCCTTGGCGGCGGCCGGTGACACCGTGTCGGTCATGCCACGCCCCCTGTCGAGGTCGACACCGTATCCAGGACGCCGTCGCGCAGATGCAGGGTGCGCGGGCAGACACTTTCCAGGCCGACGCTGTCGTGCGAAATGACCACCAGCGTCAGACCCTGCTCGCGGCGCAAGCGTTCCAGCAGTCGAAGCAAGCCGCGCTGGCTGTCGATGTCCAATCCCGCCAGCGGCTCGTCGAGAATCAACGCTCGCGGCGAACGCGCCAGCAGCCCGGCCAGCACCACACGCCGCATCTGACCACCGCTGAGTTGGTCGATGCGCCGTGTGGCCAACGACGGTTGCAGCCCGACCAGACCCAGCGCGGCGGCCACCTGGTCTTCGTCATGAGGCGAAAAGCCTGCCGCGGAAGCCACTTCCAGGTTGACGTGGCTGCGTATCAATTGCAGCCGGGCCCCCTGGAAGGCCAACGCCACCTCGCCGACGTGCTCATGCGTGGGCTCGCCGTCGATGAGGCACTCGCCACTGGTGGGGACGGTCAACCCCGCCATGATCCATCCCAGCGTCGACTTACCCGAGCCGTTGTGACCGTGGATCAAGACCCCGTCACCCTGCTCAGCGACAAGGCTGATGTCGCGCAGCGCGGGCTTGGCCCATGGTGTGCCACTGGCATATTCGTGCCCGACGCCGACGAGTTCGATAGTCCCGGCGTCGCGCCGCGGCCCCGTCGCGCCGGTCGGCACCGGCACGTCCACGATCTCGACCGCGGCTTTGTTATCCGATGAATCACTGAGATTGATGGCGCTGTCGGCGGATGCGGCCTCGTTGTCGAAGTGAGTGATGTGCACCAGAGCGGTGCGGTGCCGCTTGGTGAGACCCGACAGGACGCCGAGCAGCGTATCCCGGCCCTCCTGATCGATCATGGAGGTGACCTCGTCGGCGATCAGCAGCGCCGGTTCGCGGGCCAGCGCCGCGGCGAGCGCCAGGCGTTGCAGTTCTCCGCCCGACAGGCTCGACGTGTCGCGGTCGGCGAGATTCTCTAGGCCGACCTCGCTCAGCAGCCGGTCCACATCGACGCGGGCGTCCGGCGGTAAACCCCACACCACATCGTCGGCGACCCTGGTGCCCAGCACCTGACTCTTCGGGTGCTGCAAGACAAGAGCCGTGCCGCCGAGCTCGCCCAAACCCACCGCGCCGGGCCGTTGCACGCTGCCCGACGTCGGTTGCCGGCCGGCCAGGATCAGCATCAGCGTCGTTTTCCCGGAACCGTTGGAACCGGTGACCGCGACATGCTGGCCGGCCCGAACTTCCAGGCTGACCGCGCGCAGCGCGTCTTGAACGGCTTTCGGGTAGCGGAACCGAACGTTGTTCAATCGCACCGGCACCGGACCGATCCGGCCGTCGGAAGCCCCGTCGGTATCGGGAGGATCCAATTTGTGGACATCGGGGATGTCGCCCATCCGCTCCAGCAGGCGAGACAGCGCCGACCAACCAATCAGCGTCACTACGACGACCACGAATACCAGATAGGGCAGCACCAGCCAGGGCCAGTAATGCAGGCCCTCGGCGACGTATCGCTGCATGGTCGCGGCGACGTCCGGTAGGTGTATCCAGCGCAGGAACGCGGCGACGCCGTTGACGTTCGCGGTCAGTACCCCAAAGATCAACTGCCGCAACCGAGCCAGCACCGCGAACACACCGACCCATGCCGAGCCCCAGATCACCCCGGCGATCAGCGACGAGATGATCACCGTGGGGACGCCGCGGCCTTTGCGTTTGACGATCCCGCATATCCCGCCGACCCAGGCCGCGTCGACGACCATCGCGGAACTGCCCAGCCCGGAGATCAGGAAGGCAATCATCGTTGCGGCAACGGTCGCGGCGATCAGGACGCGTGGTCGGTAGCGGTAGGCCAGCAGGCCCATGGGGACCGTACCCAGCACCCCCAACCCCTGGGCAAACGGAATGACCGCGGCGATGATGGCGGTCACCGAACAGAGCGCCCCCATCACCGCGGCCTGTGCTAACTCATTCGGCTGCAACGGTCCACCCGTGTGATGCCGAAGGGGGCGCGCGGTCACTTTCTTGATTGTGCCAGGTCGAAATCGGATCCGTGGTCAACTAGCGCTGGCGTGCTGGTCTTTGCTGGTTCTCGGCGGCGCGCATCCGCGATTGGTCTCCCATAGCAAAGCTATGCAACCATGTCTATATGGACAACGTCGTCGACAGGGCAAACCTCGCGCTTCAGCAGGGATTGGGCGCGGACCTGCTCGCCGTGGTCGCCCGGCTGAACCGACTGGCCACGCAGCGCATCCAGATGCCGTTGCCGTCGGCACAGGCCAGGCTGCTGGCGACCGTCGAAGTGCACGGAGAAGCGCGCATCGGCGACCTCGCCGCCGTCGACCACTGTTCTCAACCGACGATGACCACGCAGGTGCGTCGGCTCGAGGATGCCGGCCTGGTTAGCCGCACTGTCGACCCCGGCGACGCCCGGGCGGTCCGGATCCGGATCACGCCCGCAGGAAGGCGCACCCTGAACGCCGTTCGGGCCGATCGCGCCGCCGCGATCGAACCGCAATTGGCCATGCTGGAGCCGGCGGACCGCCAGGTGCTGGCCGAAGCAGTCCAGGTTTTGCGCCGGCTTCTCGACAATGCCGCGGCGACACCACGCCGCAACACACTGTGACCCGCGCACACCCCTTGCGGGTCGACCACTGCCGGCGGGTAGACACTTAGTCAGTGGCTTCCGCGTTCTCAGCCTCACCACTCACCGTTTTCGTCGGAGCGGTGAGGTACGTCTTCGCTCCGGGTCGCGACGTGATCGTGGCGTACGGCGACTGGTGCGACATTCCGCTGGACCGCTTGGGCTTCGCCGCCCCGCCCCCACCGATTCCGCAGCCTGATCTGCTGCTGCGCTTCGCGGGAACGCGTTGGGTTGCCATCGATAGAAGCCGCACCGGCCTCTTCGTCGACGGCGCCCGGGTTCCGACGGTCGACATCCGCGACGGCCAGGAGATTGCGCTCGGTGATCCCCAGCGCGGGCCGCGGCTGGTTTTCCGCGTCGGCTCCCCGGCCGGCCCACCAGGACCACCGCCCGGTCCCCCGCAGCACCCGCCTCACCCTCCGCCACCGCCGATGCCGCCGCCCCGCGCGCCCGCCCCGCCGCCTCCTCCGCAGCCACCGCGACCGCCCGTCGCGCCGAACCAACCCGCTGCACAGGTTCCGACCGAGCGGGGCACCCAGCGCATGCGGATCACCCCGTCGCGACAGCCGACGAACGAGCGCCCCAGCCCGCCGATGGCGCCACCGCCGATGGGGCCGCCCCTGAAGCCGCCCGGGCCGATCGCGCCACCAGCACCACCAGTGCCGCCGACCGCGCCATTCGTGCCACCGCCGACGCCACCACCACCGCCACCGCCGATGCAGCCGCCGGAACCACCGCCGCCACCGATCCAGCCGCCACCAGCGGCGCGGGAGGACGAACAGCCCAAAGGGCGCGGCCTGATCGAGCGGATGACCGACGCCACACGCAAACTGCGGGCAAGCCGCCCCAGCTTCGGCACCGAAGAGTCGAGCACGACCTATCGGCTGCCGCTCCAGTCCGCCGCACGCACGGTCGGCGTCAACGCATACCGGCTGGGACTTGCCAGCGACGGGCACGAACTGCTCACCGATGTCTCGTTCACGGCGCGTCCGGGCACGCTGACCGCGATCGCCGGGCCGTCGGCCACCCGCAACTCGGCGCTGCTCGGGATGCTCGCCGGCACCAAGGGGCCCAGCGCCGGACTAGTCGCAGTCGACGGCCACGACGTGTACGCCGAACCCGACTCCATGCGCACTCGCATCGGCATCGTGCCGCGTGAGGAACGAATTCATCGGCGGCTGACGGTCGAACGGGCGCTGAGTTACACCGCCGAACTGCGGCTACCGCCCGACACCCCGGGTGAGCACCGGCAGCGAGTGGTCGACCAGGTTCTCGAAGAGCTCGACCTGACCCCGCACCGTAAGACCCGGATAGCCAAACTCTCGCCGGACCGTCGCCGATGCGCTTCGGTGGCGATCGAACTGATCACCAGACCCACACTTCTGGTGGTCGACGAGCCGAGCGCCGGCCTGGATGCGGCGCAGCAGGCGCACGTGATGGCGGTGCTGCGACGCCAGGCCGACCTCGGCTGTGTCGTCGTGCTGGCAACCACATCCCCGACTCACCTCGACATGTGCGACCAGGTACTGCTGCTCACGGCCGCCGGGACCATGGCCTTCGCCGGGGCTCCCCTGCAGATCGAGTCCGCGATGGGTACCGCCGACTGGTCCGAGGTCATCGCACAGATCAGGGCCGATCCCGACGGTGCCCACCGCGCGTTCAGCGCCCGGCAACAGGCACAAGGCCCGACGGAACCGCCCGAGATCGCCAAACCGTGGCCGCCTCAGCGAGCGCTCACGATGACCCGGCAAGGGTGGTTGGTGATGCGTCGGCAAACGCGGCTGCTCGTCGCCGATCCCATCTACGCCCTGTCGTTGATCGCGCTGCCGTTCGCGTTGGCGGCGTTAACTCTATTGATTCCAGGCGATTCCGGCCTAGCCCGCCCAGCTGCGACCAGCCGCAATCTGCACGAGGCCGTCGAGATTCTGGCCGCACTCAACCTCGCCGCGGTGATCCTGGGTACCGCGCTGACCGTTCGCGAACTGGTTGGCGAGCGGCGCGTTTTCCGCCGCGAGCAAGCCGTCGGGCTCTCCACGTCCGCCTATCTGGCGGCCAAGATCCTCTTCTCCAGCGTGGCCGCGGCAGTCCTGACCGCCATCGTGTTCACGATCGTCATCGCCGACAAGGGCGGGCCCGTGCACGGCGCCGTCTTGCTGCAGAACGCCACCGCCGAGCTGTACATGAGCGCGGCGCTGACGGCCATCGTCTCGGCGATCGTCGGGCTGGCGATGTCGACGCTGGGCAAGTCGCTGCGAGAGGTGCTGCCACTGGTGGTGCCGGTGATCCTGGCTTCGCTGCTGTTCGCCGGCGGCCTGATCACGCTGGTGGGCACCTGGGGCTACGACCAGATCTCCTGGTTCATCCCTGCGCAGTGGGGTTTCGCGGCCTCCGCCTCGACCGTCGACCTGCACCGGGTCGACACACACGCCGCCCACATCTTGATGTGGACCCACTACGCCGGCTGGTGGATGTTCGACATGACCGTGCTCGCCGTCTTCGGCGCGGCGTGGGCCGGGTTTGTCCGGTTCCGGCTTCGGCCGCCGGCGCACGAAAGGCGAGTTTCGGTCCCGGCGTGATGCCGTCGACACCTCTATTCCCGCGGCGCGGGCGGCACGTTACCGTCGGGTATGGCGCCAGACACGACGAATACTGCCGAACATTTGCGCAACGCCTTGGACGGGCGTTGGCGCGACGTGAAGAACCGGATGCGGGCCGCGATGACCGAGGACCTCTTCCGCCCGCACTACACGCCGAACACGGTGATCGCGCGCACCAAGGTGGCCGAGCAAATGCGGATCATGGCCGCGTTCGGTGCCGCCGCGGACTCGTTCCGCAAGGAGCACGGGGGCACCGGCGATGTCGGTGCCGCGGTCACGATGATCGAGATGCTGGCGATGTCGGACCTGTCGCTGATGGTGAAGGCCGGGGTGCAGTGGGGGCTGTTCGGCGGCGCCGTGGAGAACCTGGGCACCGAGCGCCACCACGAGGCCTACGTACCCAAGACCATCAGCCTCGAGTTGCGCGGTTGTTTCGCGATGACCGAAACCGGACACGGCAGCGACGTCCAGTCGCTGGAGACCACCGCGACCTACGACCCCGAGACCGAAGAGTTCGTCATCAACTCCCCCACCCCGTCCTCCCGCAAGGACTACATCGGGGGTGCCGCCGAAACCGCAACCATGGCATCGGTTTTCGCGCAACTAATCACCACCGAAGACGGTGAGCCGGTCAACCACGGCGTGCACTGCGTCCTGGTCCCGATCCGCGACGCCGAGGGCAACGACCTGCCCGGGGTGACGACGTCGGACTGCGACTACAAGGGCGGCCTGCCGGGTGTAGACAACGGCCGCATCATGTTCGACCACGTCCGCGTGCCGAGAGAAAACCTGCTGAACAAATACGGTGACGTCGCACCCGACGGCACCTACAGTTCGCCGATCGACAACCCCAACCGCCGGTTCTTCACGATGCTCGGCACGCTGATCCGCGGCCGAATCACCGTGGGCGGCAGCGCGGGTGGCGCTGCCCGCGTGGCGCTGGACATCGCCACGCGATATGCATTGCAGCGCAGGCAGTTCAGCGCACCCGACGACGACGAGCGTGAAGTGCTGATCATGGACTACCTGGTGCATCAGCGGCGGCTTTTCCCGTTGATAGCCAAGTCATATGCGCTGCAGTTCGCGCAGAACGAGCTGGTGGCCAAGTGCCACGACTTGCAGACGTCGGACTTCCCCGACGCCGAGGAACAGCGCGAGCTGGAATCGCGGGCCGCCGGCCTGAAGGCGGCCAACACCTGGCACGCTTCGAAGGCCATTCAGGAGGCCCGGGAAGCATGCGGCGGCGCGGGCTACATGGCCGAGAACCGGTTGATCGCACTGCGGGCCGACACCGACGTGTTCACCACATTCGAGGGTGACAACCACGTACTGACCCAGTTGGTGGCCAAGGAACTGCTGACCGCCTACGCCGACGACATCAAGAGCATGAGCCCGGTCGACTGGGTGCGGTTTGCCGCCAACACTGTCGGCGAGCGGGTGATGAAACGCACTGCGGCCGAGGCGATTATGCAAAGAATCATCGACGCCCGTCAGGACAGCGAAGAAGAGGGCAGCCTGTTCAACCGCGGCACCCAGGTCACCATGTTCGAAGCACGCGAGGAATACCTGCTGTCCTCGGTCGCGCGGCGCCTACAGGGCAAGTCCAAGGAGATGTCGGCGTTCGACGCGTTCAACGCCGTGCAGGACCACGTGCTGCACACCGCGAGCGCGCACATCGACCGGATCGTGCTGGAAGCGTTCGTCGCCGGCATCGACGCCTGTGAAAACGCCGAAGCTCGTGAGCTTTTGGAGATCGTGTGCGACGTGTACGCGCTGTCGGTGATCGAAGAGGACAAGGCTTGGTACGTCGAGCACGGATATCTGTCCACCGCGCGGGCCAAGGCGGTCACCCGCGGGATCAACGATCGGTGCCGGGCGCTACGCCCGCACGCCGAGACGCTGGTCGACGGTTTCGGCATCCCGGAGCCGCTGCGCTACGCCGAGATGCTGCACCCGGAAAATCTGCCCGACGCTGAGTAATCCTCGGCTCAACCGGCTCCGACCGCACCGGCAGCCGTCTCACCCGAAGGCGCGCCCAGCGGTCGGCGCACGTACCTGATCCACGTCAGCGCGGCGGCAAACACGTAGAAGGACAGGAAGATCCAGAACGCTGACGTCATCGTGCCGGTGCTGACGTAGGACTGGCGCAACGCCACGTTGATGCCGACGCCGCCCAACGACCCGACGCCGGCGACGAACCCGATGACGACGCCCGAGAGCACGCGTGACCACTGGCGCTGTTCGGTTTCGCTCATGTGCAACGTCCGGCCGCACGTTTCGAAGATGGTCGGGATCATCTTGTAGACCGATCCATTGCCCAGCCCGGCCAGGGTGAACAAGGCGATGAAGCAGGCCACGTAGCCGGCCATCGCCGAGTCGCTGACCGGGCCCGCGTGCGGATCCTCGATGGTGCCGACGGTGATCAGCATCGCGGCGGAGAGAATCATCGCGACGAAGACCGCGCACGTGACGCGTCCTCCGCCGATCCGGTCGGCCAGCCGGCCGCCGTACACGCGGGCCAGCGCGGCGAGCAACGGCCCGATGAAGGCCAGTTCGGCGGCGTGCAGCGATGCCTGGGAGGTGGCTTGTCCCCCGGCCACGAAACTGGTTTGCAGTACCTGAGCGAACGCGAACGCGAATCCGATGAACGAGCCGAAGGTGCCGAGGTAGAGCAGCGAGAGCAGCCAGGTGTCGCGAGTGGATATCACTGTGGACAGGATCGATCGCAGACGGCCCGGCTCCACCCGGTGCTGGGCGACATTGTTCATAAAGAACAGCGCGCCGATGCCCGCGGTGATCAACAACACCAGATACAGGGCGCACACCCAGTACGGCTGCCGGTCGCCCGCGACGGCGATGACCACCAGCCCGGCGATCTGCATCATCGGCACCCCGAGATTGCCGATCCCACCGGCAATCCCCAGCGCCGCGCCTTTGAGTCGGTGCGGATAGAAGGAGTTGGCGTTGCTTGCCGAGGCCGCGAAGTTACCGCCACCCATGCCAGACAGCGCGGCGCACACCAGGTAAGGCCACAGCGGCAGACCCGGATGAGCCAGCAGCACCATCGCGCCGATCACCGGAACCACCAGCACGAAGGCCGAGAACACGGCCAGGTTGCGGCCGCCGAATATCGCGGTGGCCACGGCATATGTCGGCCGCAGACACGCCCCGACCAAGGTGGCGGTGGTAGCAAGCAACAGCTTGTCGCCGGCGGAGAAGCCGTAGACCTCCCGGGGCATGAACAGCGCCATCACCGGCCACAGCGCCCATATCGCGTAACCGAGATGCACGCTCACGGTCGACCAGAAGAGGTTGCGCCGCGCGATCGCTTTGCCACCAGTCTCCCAGGCCACCAGATCTTCTGCGTCCCAATGAGACAGGTGACGGGACCTACCCACTCGCTTGACCATTCCAAGGATGTTGGCCCGCGAATTGAATTGCGGGACGGCTGCTGCCGTCGCCGGGCCCCAGGCGCGCGGCGATCCCTCGCCGTGCAGCAGCACCTGCGGTTCCATCACCCTCCTTGCATCCGTGCGCGACACCGGCCTTCCAGGGTGCCAGGCCGGCAGGCAAGCAGCGGTCATTGTCGGCCCGAAATTCCTGTTGAATTCCTGAAAAAGTATTGGATGCATTGTCCGGTTCGGGCACTGTAATCGCTTCGATACCCAGACCGGATATCGCGGAATATCGGAACATTATGTGCCGTAACCCTATTGGTGCGGAATCTTGCCGAGTGCCTGCAGTTTGCCGTCCGGCCCGATCTGGAATTTGACCGTCCCGATTCCTTTGGGACAGCACGGTTCTTCGTTGCCCACCTGCCATTGATACTGCACCGTGACCACATCGTTGCTCGCGGGCAGCACCGTGATGTAGGGCTTGGGGTTTGGCGTCGGTGTGCCCAGCGACCTGTTGTGGTCGAAGAATACGAGCTGCTGGGGAGTCGACTCGCTCGCGATGGTCGGGATCACCTGCACCCAATACAAGCTGCACTTCTTGGCGTGTCCGCGGGCGATCTCGACCCAACTCGAACCCGGAACCTCGACGGGAATCGACGCGATCGCCTGGCGCACGGTGTCGGCGCTCGGTCCGTCGGAATCTTTGCAGGTATCCGCCCGCGACGGCTGCGGTGTCGTAGGTTTTCCGCCGCAAGCCGCGGCCAACAAAACCAAAAAAATCACAAAGTGATGGCGCACATTGTGAGCTTAGCGAAAACTGTGAATGTCCCATTTGTTTCGTCGGAACCCCTGTTCTGACAGGGAATTCCGAAGCACCCGCGGGTAACCTGGCCTCAGTCGCAGATCAATGCTGACCTGCGGTTACGCACTTGGCGGTGGGTTTACCAGACACTTCACATTTGAGTCTGGATCCGGTGAGAGGAAGCCGTAAAACGGCGGAAACATCGGACGCCCGACACCGAAACATCCTTGTCGCACGATTTAGCGGATAGCCCTCGCGCGCCGAAATGGAGGAAAGTAAGCGTGACTGCAGAACACGGTCAGGATGCCGTGGACAGCATGTGCGCTTACTGCGGCGTGGGCTGCGGCATGGTGTTGCAGATCACAACCGATCCCGAGAGCGGCCGCCGTCACGTCGCGAAATCTGTTGGAAACAAGAATCACCCGGCCAACTTCGGCCGACTGTGCACCAAGGGCACAACCACAGCGGACATGCTGGCCGCACCGGGGCGGATGGATTCGGCCTATTCGCGGGCCGAGCGCGGCGAAACGCTTGGGCAGATCGATGTCGACGCCGCTATCACCCAGTCCGCGAAGCAGTTGCGGGCACTCATCGACGAGCACGGCCCGGACGCCTTCGCTCTGTACGTGTCCGGGCAGATGTCGCTGGAAGCGCAGTACCTGGCGAACAAGTTGACCAAGGGATTCATCCGCACCAACCAGATCGAGTCGAACTCACGACTGTGCATGGCCAGTGCCGGCTCAGGCTACAAGCTGTCCCTCGGCGCGGACGGGCCGCCCGGTTCCTATCAGGACTTCGAAAAAGCCGACGTCTTTTTCGTCATCGGCGCCAACATGGCTGACTGCCATCCGATTCTGTTCCTGCGGATGATGGAGCGCGTCAAGGCCGGCGCCAAGTTGATCGTCGTCGACCCGCGCCGCACGGCAACCGCGGAAAAAGCCGACCTCTTCCTTCAGATCTCATCCGGCGCAGACCTCGCGCTGCTCAACGGGCTGCTGCACCTGATCGTCGAAAACGGCCACACCGAACCCGAATTCATCGCGGAATTCACCGAGGGCTGGGAAGAGATGCCGAGTTTCCTCGAGCAGTTCACCCCGGACAAGGTCAGCGAAATCACCGGCATCCCTGCCGAAGACATCCGTACCGCGGCCCGCTGGATAGGCGAAGCCGAAAATTTCATGACCTGCTGGACGATGGGGCTCAACCAAAGCACCCACGGCACCTGGAACACCAACGCGATCTGCAATCTGCACCTGGCAACCGGCGCGATCTGCAAGCCGGGCAGCGGCCCGTTCTCGCTCACCGGGCAGCCCAACGCAATGGGCGGACGCGAAATGGGTTACATGGGACCGGGTCTGCCGGGCCAGCGCGCGGTGACGTCAGAGGCTGACCGCGACTTCGTCGAGAACCAGTGGGGCATCCCCCGCGGATCGTTGCGCAGCGAGGTAGGAGCCGGCACCGTCGACATGTTCTCCCGCATGGCCAGTGGGGAGATCAAGGCTTGCTGGATCATCTGCACGAATCCTGTTGCCAGCGTTGCTAATCGGAAGACGGTGTTGGCGGGTCTGGAGCGCGCCGAGCTGGTGATCGCGCAGGACGCGTTCTTCGAGACCGAGACCAACGGCTACGCCGACGTGTTGCTACCCGCCGCCCTGTGGACAGAGTCCGAAGGCGTGATGATCAACTCCGAGCGCAACATGACGCTGTTCCAGCCGGCTGTTGCGGCACCCGGCCAGGCGATGCCGGACTGGCAGATCATTGCCCGGATCGCTTGCGAGATGGGCTTTTCGGATCACTTCAGCTATGACTCCGCCGAAGATGTATTCGAGGAGATCAAGGGGTTCTGGAACCCGAAGACCGGCTACGACCTGCGCGGCGCGAGCTACGACCGGCTACGGCAGACCCCGCTGCAGTGGCCGTGCCCACCCGAAGGCACCGAGGACCGCAACCCGATCCGCTACCTGAACGACGGCGTCAGCCAGACCCAGATGGTCCGCGCGGACGGCAGCAAGCCGAGGCTGGTCTTCCCCACCGCGACTGGTCGCGCCATGTTCTTCGCCCGGCCGCACCTGTCGCCCGAGGAGATGCCGGACGACGATTACCCGTTCCTGCTCAACACGGGCCGCCTGCCGCACCAATGGCACACGATGACCAAGACCGGCAAGGTCGCCAAACTCAACAGGCTCAACCCCGGACCGTTCGTCGAAATCCATCCCGAGGACGCCGCGCGGCTCGAGATCGCCGATGACGATCGGGTCGAAATCGCTTCGCGCCGTGGCCGAGCCGTGTTGCCTGCGGTGGTTACGGACCGGGTGCGGCCGGGCAACTGCTTTGCGCCGTTCCACTGGAACGACGCCTTCGGCGAATACCTGTCGATCAACGCGGTCACCAACGACGCGGTGGATCCGGTGTCCTACCAACCGGAATTCAAGGCGTGTGCCATCACCGTCACGAAGGTCGCCGCCACCACAACGGATTTCGTCACCGAGCCCGAGCCTTCGGTGGCCACTGACACAGCGGCACCCGCAGCCGCGGAGGTTACGGAAATCAGCGTGCCACAAGTTGACGCCCTCGCCCAAATCCTCGGTGTGGCAAACGAACCGGTACCTGTGCTTGGTCCGCTCGGCCGCTCCTATCTTGCCGGGGTGCTGGCCGGACTGCGTTCGGAGACCGGTCGTGGCACGGTCGGGGTGCCCACGTTGCCGCTCAACGCCCCGCTCGACACCAACACCCGGCTGTGGGTGGACGGTCTGCTCGCGGGGATGTTCGCGCGCACCGAGCCGCCCGCCTCGCTGCCGACGGTCGCACCGGCGTCGGCCGCCGCCGAGGCACCGGACGAGCCGCCCACGCCCCGGCCGGCCGGGGCCGAGCCGAAACAGGCTCCGGTTGTGGTGTTGTGGGCCTCCCAGACCGGCAACGCCGAGGAGCTCGCCGCCGATATCGTTGCTAGGCTCGGTGAGGCTGCGCTCCCGGTCGTATTGCACGGCATGGACGACTTTCCGGTAGCCGACTTGCCGACAACCCGAGAGCTGCTGATCGTCACGAGCACCACCGGTGACGGCGAGGCACCCGACAACGGCGCCGGACTGTGGCGGGCGCTCACCGGAGACGGCGCGCCGCAGTTCACCAATACCCGCTACGCCGTCTTGGCCCTGGGCGACTCCAACTACGACGACTTCTGTGGTTTTGGACGCAAGCTCGACGAGCGGTTGGCTGAGCTGGGCGCGACCCGCATCGTCAACCGCGTCGACTGCGAGCCCGATTACGAGGAGAACGCCGGTGGCTGGCTGGGCGAAGTGATCGAGGCGCTCACCCGCACACCCACTCGGGTCGGCCAGGGCGGCAGCGCACCGGCGCCCGCTACCGCCGCACCCCGTCCGGCGACCCGTCCCGAGACACCGACCTACAACAAAAAGCGCCCGCTGGTCACCGACATGATCCGCAACACCACGCTCAGCGGACCGAGCTCCGCAAAAGACGTGCGGCAGATAGTATTTGACCTCTCCGACGAGACCGCCAGTTATGAAGCGGGCGACGCGCTCGGGGTGTGGCCGCGCAACAGCGACCGGCTGGTCGACGAATGGCTGTCGGTCACCGGACTGGACGCGCAGACACCGGTCGAGGTCGGCGAGCATGGTCTGATGTCGTTGCGCTCCGCGCTCACCGAGCGAATGGAGATCGCCCACATCAGCCGGGACCTGGTGCGGTTCGTTCAGGAACGCACCGGCAACACAAAACTCGCAGAGCTGCTGAAGCCGGAAAACAAAGCCGAGCTGAGCAATTGGACCTGGGGGCGCCAGTCCGTCGACCTGCTGGCTCAGCTGCCGGTCTCCGCGTCTGCCCACGAGTGGCTGAGGGTCCTCAAACGCCTTCAGCCGCGGCTGTACTCGATCTCATCGAGCCCCAAAGAGTGCCCGGGGGAAGTTCACCTGACGGTCTCGCCGGTGCGCTACAACTTCCATGGCGTTCCACGCCGCGGGGTGTGCTCGACCTACCTTGCCGACCGCTCCCCCGGCGATCGAGTCGCTGTCTATCTGCAGCCATCGAGCAATTTCCGGCCGCCGAGCGAGTCAGACACGCCGATGATCATGATCGGCCCCGGCACCGGTATCGCGCCGTTCCGCGGCTTTCTTCAAGAGCGCCGAGCGCTCGGCCACACCGGGGCCAATTGGCTGTTCTTCGGCGAGCAGCACGCCGAGACCGACTACTACTACCGCGACGAGCTCGAGCAGATGCGTCACGACGGGTTTCTCACGGAGCTGGACCTCGCGTTCTCCCGGGACCAGACCGAGAAGGTCTACGTCCAGCACCTGATGCGCAAACGTGGGGCCCAGCTCTGGAGCTGGTTGCAGGACGGCGCGCAGCTGTACGTCTGTGGCACCGCCGACCCGATGGCCAAAGACGTTGATCGAGCGCTCTGCGACATCGCGGCCGAGCACGGCAACCTCGACCCGGACGCGGCCACGGCCTACGTCCA
>NZ_JBVAXR010000049.1:0-28181 GCF_055419445.1 Mycobacterium sp. IDUB_19
GGCACCGGGTTCTACGACGTGCAGATGACCGAGCCGCTGCACGGCGAGTTCGCCATGCGCGCGCTGCTGACCACCGACGAGGACGGCCGATTCTGGTATCGCTCGATCACGCCGCGCTACTACCCGGTGCCCACCGACGGCCCGTGCGGGGAGATCATGCGCGCCGCGAATCGATCCGTGATGCGACCCCAGCATGTGCACTTCTGGTTTAAGGCCGACGGCTACCAGCCGCTGATCACCCAGCTGTTCCTGCGCGACGACCCTTACATCGATTGCGACGCGGTGTTCTCGGCGCAGGACTCGCTGAAGGCCGACTTCGTGCGCCACCAGCCGGGCATCGCCCCAGACGGAACGCACGTCGACGAACCCTTCGTCACGCTGGACTGGACGTTCACGCTCGCCGCCGAGTGAAGCCGAGCGACGCCGAGTGAAAGGATGGCGGCCATGACACGCATCGCGTTCGCCGACCTCGACCAGCAGCCCGAGTCCATTCGCGAGTGGGTAGCTCGTCGCGGCAATCTCAATGTCTTCCGGGTTCTGGCCAACGCGCCCAACGTGTTTCCCGGGTGGTCGCAAATGGTCGACGAGCTGTACGCCAGCCCGACCTTCAGCGCGCGGATGCGGGAAGTGATCGTGTTGCGGGTGGCCAACCTGCAGGGCTCAGCCTACGAGCTGGCCCAGCATCTGCTGTTGGGCCGCGCCGCCGGTCTGACCGAGCAGCAGCTCGATGCCCTCGCCACCGGCGAACTCGACGGAGCCGGCTTCAGCCACACCGAACGCACCGCCCTCGACGTCGTCACCGAGTTGTGCACCACGCACCACCTGCGCGACGAGTCCTTCGCCGCCGCCCAGGCCATCTTCGGCGACGCGGTGCTCACCGAATTGCTGATGATCGTCAGTTGCTACTACGGGCTGGCATTGGTGCTCAACGCGGTCGACGTGGAGATCGACCCAATGGTGCTGCCGCAGAACCGCAAAGGAGAAGTCGAATGACGCGGGTCCCTTACCGGCGGCCCGACGACATGCCCGAGCAGGCTCGCGAATTGACCGCGGAGCGCGGCAATCTCAACGTCTACCGCACCCTGGCGAACGCCGAGAACGCATTCACCGGCTGGATGCTGGCCGGCCGCGACGCCCTGACCAGCCCGGTGCTGCCGCGGCGGCTGCGTGAACTGGTGACGCTGCGCACCGCCTACCTGATGGACTGCGCCTACGAGCTCGGCCAGCACCGAGACGTCGCGCGCACGGCGGGTGTCAGCGTCGATGAGATCAACGCCCTCACCTCCGAGTCCGGTTGGCAAGCAGGCCATTTCGAGTCAACCGAACTTGCGGTCCTGCAATTGACAACCGAACTTGTCAGCACACGCGCAGTCGCGGCACCGCTCTTCGATCAGGTACATGCGGCCCTGGGCCCGGAGGCCACCGTGGAAGTACTGATGGTGATCAGCAGGTACGCGGGCCTTGCGTTGATGCTCAATGCACTCGACGTCGACCTCGACGAAACAGCACGGCTGCCGACGATCCCAACCGACACGCGGCGTTAATTTCGCACAAGTCTAACGACCCGTGCCGATTGCCCGTAACGTTGCACGACGTGGCCGCGCGTAAGCCCTCGACGCGCCTGTCAGCCGACGACTGGTTGCAGGCCGGGTACACCCTGCTCGCCGAGGAGGGTGCACGCGCCCTCAAGATCGAACGGCTCTGCCGGCAGGTCGGCGCCACTCGCGGCAGCTTCTACTGGCACTTCGAGGACATGGACAGCTACCGCGCCGCCCTGGTCGAATCGTGGAACACGTTCCGGGAGCAGGACCGGCAATCCTTGGACCAGATCGACACGCTGCCGCCGCGAGAACGGCTGTCTACCATGATGATTGCCTTGGTCAGGCCGCAACACTGGATACTCGAGCGCGCGATGCGGGAGTGGGCACGCACCGACAAGACCGCCGCCGCCAACGTCCGCGAGGCGGATCGCCGCCTGGTTCGTTCCGTCGCGAAGGCCTACAGCGATTTTGGTTTCAGTGCCGAGGACGCCCGGTTGCGCGCGGAGCTGACGTTCGCAGCCGGAATCGGACTACTGCACCTCACCGCCACGCCCGGCCAGGCGCATAGGGCGGCTCAACACGAGCGCTTCCTGGACCTGATGCTCGCCGACCCGAAGTAGCGATCACACCATCGCGATCGGCGAGATCTTTGCCCCAATCGCCAACGCCCCGGCCAACTCTCGGCTCACGTCATAGTCGAACACCACATGGCCCGCGGCGATGTCCACGTCGCGCTTGGCGCGCTGCAACGGGCTCGACAGGAAGTGCGCACTGGCGCCGGCGGCCTCCATCAGATCGGAGATGATCGCGCGGCACTCGTGCACCGTGTACGCCGCGGCCAGCCGGGCGTCGGCCCGCACCGATCGCCGAACGCGTTCACCGCTGACGACCAGCTCGTCAATGCCTGCGGCGGTCTCGGCGATCAGCGCGCGCAACGCGCGCAGCCGCACCATCGCATCTCCGAGCCTGATCTGCGCGGCGGGCTGATCCTTTTGCGCCACACCGCTATACGCCAGGACCCGGCCACCAAGCCGCTCGGCGAAGAGCTCGGTCACCCGCTCGGCCGCTCCGAGCACCGGCATCGACGCCGTCAGCGCGAGAGCTGGCACCAGGGGCCACCGGTAGGTGGCCGCCCCGTGCACGTGCGCTCCAGGCGCAGTGCCGCCGTAGATGTCGGCCACGCTGGCGATGCGGTGGTCGGGGACGAAGACGTCGGTGACGATGACGTCGTGGGAGCCGGTTCCCCGCATGCCGGCGGTGTGCCACACGTCGTCGACCTCGACCTGCTCGGCAGGCACCACCACGAGCGCCGGAAAGATGTTGTCCTGTCGCTCTATCAGCGCCCCGACGATCACCCAATCGGCGTCCATCGCGCCCGTCGACCATGACCACCTGCCGGTCAGGCGCACGCCGCCATCGGCCGGAGTGCCGCGGCCGGTCGGGGCCAGCGGGGCCGGCGCCAGCACCGGGCCCGAGGCGAACACTTCCTCCTGGAGCTGCGGGTCGAACAACGACAGCATCCAGTTGTGCAGCGCATAGAAACCCAATGTCCACGCGCTCGAGGTGCAGCCGTGTGCCATCTGCCGAATCGGTTCCAGCAGTTCGGGAAACGACGCCTGGATACCGCCGAACCGGGCCGGGAGCAACAGCCGGAACAGGTCCGTCTCCCGGAACTCGCTGACCGTCGCCGCGGGCAGCCGGCGCAATTGCTCGGCTTCCTCGGCGCGCTGCGCTAACCGCGCGACGAATTCGTCGGTGATTCCGTGCAGCGAGCGGCTAGCAACCGCGGACATGCGGTCACCGTAACATACTTTTTAGTATGTAAAGCCCGGCGGATCAGTTGCCGAAGCCGCCGCCGTTGGGCGAGTGCACCACGATTGCCGGTCCGGCGGCGGGGCCTGCGTCGAGGCGGCTGGCGGCAAACGACGCGCCCTTGTCGATCCAGGTGCCGTCGTCGGCGTAGGTGTTGTGGGCGGAGAAGTTCATTCCGTCCGAGCACACCGGGTCGTCGGTGGCGCACACCTTGATGGTCTTGGACTGATACGTCGGCCCGATGACGACCGGTGGCTGGCCCAGGAAGTTCATCGCCCGCACGTTGGGCGTCCCGAACAGCACGACCGCGGCGACGTGGTCGGCGACGTCGGGTGCCAGGGGTTTGGGCACGGTCGCGGGATCAACGCCGTCGGGCACTGCCGCTGAAGTGACGAAGCCCATCACGGCCGCGCCCTGGGAGAATCCGCTGAGCACCATCTTGGTCTTGGGGCAGCTGGCCGCCATCGACATGACGTGAGCGCTGGCGTCGCGAATGCCGTCCAGGCCGGTGTCCCATTCATTGCTGGCGGGGTAGTTGACCGCGTACACGTCGACGGACTTTCCGCCCTCGCGCCCACGCAGATTGTCGACGAAGGCTTGCCCGGTGGGTCCGATGCCTTCGGGCTCGCCGGTGCCGCGCGCGAACACCACTTGAGTGTCGGGGCATGGCTCGGCCGATGCCGACGGAGTAGGGGAGACAAGGAAACCAGTACCAACGCCCAAGGCCGCTATTGCCGTGGGTTTGGCGAATCGAATGATGTGACCGGCGATCATGCCGAAATAAATGCCCATCGGTGCCCATCCCAAACCTATGAGTTCCAAGACCAGTTCACCACTGTTGCCGAAGACCGCAAAAGCGACACGCAGAAGACTTTTTAAGGGTCTTATTTGGCCTGATATCCCGGTCGATACCGAAGGTCTGCTGGCCGGTCCCGACGTCGTGCCTTTACAAATCAATCGGCTTGATCTGGAGAATAGCAGGAGGATTGCTACCATCGCGCGGTGAGCGATCCGCCCGCGGCACCAGGGTGCGGCCGGCTGAAATCCGTTTCTAGACGCCAAGTCCTGAAACTTGCCGGCGTCGCGCCGGGCCTGCTGGTTGTGACAACGCTTGATTCCCCACCCGCATCCGCCGGCCTCGCCGGAACGTCCGTCTTCCTCGACGCGGGCCACAACGCCGTGAATGACGCCTCGATAAATCAGCAGGTTCCGAATGGCCGGGGCGGCACCAAACCGTGCCAAACTTCGGGCGCCGCGACTAGCGACGGCTACCCCGAGCATGCGTTCAATTGGGCCGTCGTCGGCCTCATCAGTGAATCGCTGCAGCAAATGGGCGTGAACACCGCGCTCTCTCGCGGCGACGACAACTCCGTCGGACCCTGCATCGACGAGCGCGCCGCGCGGGCCAATGCGATGCACCCGGACGCGATCGTGAGCATTCACGCCGACGGCGGCCCGCCGTCCGGCAGCGGATTTCACGTCAACTACTCCAGCCCGCCGCTCAACGCCGCCCAGGCCGGCCCGGCCGTGCAACTGGCGCACACGATGCGCGATGCCCTGGTTCAGGCGGGATTTCATCCGTCAACCTACGTGGGGTCGGACGGGCTTTACGGGCGCGACGACCTCGCCGGCCTGAACCTGGCCCAGTACCCGGCAGTCCTCGTCGAACTCGGCAACATGAAGAACGCCGACGACGCCGCGCGGATGGAAAGCGCGGACGGCCGGGCGAAATATGCCGCGGCCGTCACGCAGGGGATCGTCGCGTTTCTGAACGCCGGCGGCCGGTGAGCGGACTATGTTCTGGGACAGTGCCTTTCGGCACTACCAGACTAGCTGCGCGGCTATGGCCATGACGATAAGCAGCAACGTGGCTATCCCGATGATGTACACGGGGCCACGAGGACTGATTCGCGCTGGGAGTGGTCGCTGTTGCAAACTTCTTTGTCGCTTGAACGCGATCACGTAGGTACACAACGCCGCTGCAAGAGCCACGCCCGCCGGGATCAACGGCGCCCACCCCCTCGCGCCGTGCATTTCTTTGATGGCCAGCAGTACGCCGTTGGCCAGGAACGCGAACGAGGTCCGGGTCCAGGCCAGCGTCGTGCGCTCGGCCGCCAGGGTGTTGGCCGACGGAGTGCCCGCCGTCGCCTGGGTCAACCCGAGACCGCCTTGAGAATGACCAACCCGAGCGCGATCAGCCCGACCAGGCTGAGGCCAGCCGCGAGGTAGACAGGCGAGGGATGACGGGGCAACGGGGCGCCGCGGCGCATCGCGCGGTCCGCCTGTTCCCAGCGCAGCAACCCCATCCCGCTGGTCAGAATCGCCAGCACCGCGAGGCCGATGCCGAGGAGTCGGCGGGCACCGGGCACCGTCATCTCGGGCACCAGCTGTACCAGGGCGACCGCCGCTGCGAGCAGACCCAGAGCGGTGCGTTGCCAGGCCAGGAAGGTCCGCTCGTTGGCCATGGTGAACCGGTAGTCGGGCTCGCACTCTTGCGGGCTGACCTCGTGGTGTTCGTCGGCGGGCGTGATGATGTCGTCGGCCACGGGCTACCTCGCAAGACATATCAGAACAAGCTTTTTTATCCCCCTGACTTTAACTAACGCTTGGGCTGCCGGGCCGACTTTCACCGCGCGCTGCATGATGAAGCTTGTGGTTAAGGCGTTGTTGTTCGACGTGCAAGGCACCGCGACGGATTTTCATTCGACCGTGTGTGACGCGGCGCAACGAATCAGCGCCGGGAGGCATCCGGGTGTCGATTGGCCGAACCTGGTCCGGCGTTGGCGCGCAGGCTACTTCGACGCGCTGGAGGTGGCTCGCAGTCGCCACAGTGGATGGGTTTCGGTGCACTCGGTGTATCGCGCCGCGCTGGAGACCGTCCTGGACGAGTCCGGCATCGGCGGCTTTTCGGATGCGGAGCGCGAAGAGCTCACGCTGGCCTGGCAGCGGTTGCGGCCGTGGCCGGACGTGGTGGCGGGGCTGTCCCGGCTGAAAAGTTCGTTCACGTTGGCCACGCTGTCGAACGCCGACGTCTCCGCGGTTATCAACATCTCCAAGCGAGCGGGGCTGCCGTGGGATGCGATCTTTGCCGCCGAGATGGCCGGTGTGTTCAAACCCGAGCCGGCGATCTATCGGATGGCCGCGACCTACCTGGGCCTGGTTCCGGGCGACATCATGATGGTGGCAAGCCACAAGTACGACATCCGCGCGGCGGCCGGACTCGGCTTTCGTACGGCCTTCGTCGCGCGCCCGCTGGAATTCGGGACTGACGGCGACCCCGATGTCGCCTACTCCGAAGAGTTCGACATCAACGCGTCCGACTTTCTCGACCTCGCCGATCAGCTCGGGTGTTAAACGCGCGCCGACCCGGTCAGGGGTTGGCCGTTGGCCGACTGCAGCAGGCAGACGACGGTGCTCGGCGTGGGGTCGGCGCCGGTGCGGTCTTGGTTCGAGTCAATGAGATACGTGATCGAAAACGCGCCGCCGTCCAGGGATCGGCCGGTGTAAGGGGCGAACCCGTCGTTGCAGTCCTTGTTGGCGACGATTGCGACGGCCTTGTCGACGGCCATCGGGCCCCGCAGATAGACCTCGGCCAAATGCGCTGTGGCACAGTCGACGGCGGTGACCGTCACCCGGCTCAGATCGATCGGCGGAAGGTCGGCCACGCAGTCGCCGACCTGCAGGTCGATCCACTTCACGGTGTGCGGACCCGGTGGTGCGGGAGCGGCGGTGGCCGTCGCGCAGGCGCCTAACAACGCGGTTGAGACAAGCGCGCATATCGCGTGAAGGCGCATCGCTGCAGTTTACGCGGACGTCAGTGCCGGGTCCGGTTTTTCCGACGACATCGACAACAGCCCCCGCACACAGCGCGCAGCGAGCAGCCAGTTCGACGGCTTCTTCATGTTCAGCCCGCCGAGGAGCTGTTTGATCATGGTCAAGGTGTCGAAGTAAATGCGTTCGCAGACAAGCGTTTCGGTGTCGTCGAAGACGAAGTAGGCGTTCATGCGCACCCGGAACCGGCTGCCGGTGGGCGGGACCTTGCCGAGGAAGCCCCGATGCGTGCCCATCAACCAGAACTCGACGATCACCGCGTCGGCGCTGTGCCGCAGCGCGATGATCTCGTGGTCCTGATCGGGAAATGCAGTGCGCGTGTAGTTGTAGTAGCCACGCACCGCCTTGTCTCCGTCGTGAATGACCATCTGCGGGATCAGCTCATAGTGGGGGTGCGGGAACGTCGCCAGCACGTCGTCCCAGTCCTGGCGGACCTCGTCGTGAAAGTGGTCGAGCACGAGTTTCTGGCGGGCGGCCAGCACCTCGGGAGCGGGAAACGCGGGAATGGTCACGTGGTCAGCGTAATCCTGGATTTTGTGGCGCCGGGCTGCGTTTCTGATAGCGCATGCGCTATCGGTTTTGAGAAGGCGATATGCCTTCCAACAGGGGCGGGGCAACAGGGGCCGGGCGGAAGATATAGATGTTCGCGGGATCCGATATCGCATGCGCTATCAGAATCGCCGCCCCTCCGCGTTCGGTGCGATTCCCGAACTTAGCCTCAGCCCGGGGGAGTCCAAGCGACCGGCAGGGACTTGATGCCGTGAATGAATTGCGACAGCAGCCGCGCCGGTTTGCCGGTCACGGTGATGTCCGGTATTTCACGGCGCAACTCATCGAAGACGACCCGGATCTCGCGACGAGCCAGGTTGGCCCCCAGACAGAAATGCGCGCCTCCGCCGCCGAAGCCCAGATGCGGGTTGGGGTTGCGCGCGACATCGAACGCCCATGGATTGTCGAACCGTGACTCGTCGCGGTTCGCCGAGTTGTAGTACAGCGCAACCTTGTCGCCGGCCGCCATCTTGACGCCGCTCAACTCGAAGTCTCGAGTCAGGGTGCGGCGCATGTAGATCACCGGCGAAGCCCACCGCACGATCTCCTCGACCGCGGTGGGTGTCAGCTCCTCGAAGTTGGACCACCACTTCTCGCGTTGCTCGGGAAAGCGGGACAACGCCAGCACGCCGTGGCTGATCGCATTGCGGGTGGTTTCGTTGCCCGCCACCACCAGCAGGATGAAGAACGACGCGATCTCCTGGGAGGTGAGACGGTCGCCGTCGACCTCGGCTTCGACCAGGCTCGTGGTCAGATCGTCGTGGTGGTTGGACCGGCGGTCTTCGGCCAGCGCGGTGGCGTAGGTGCCGATGTCCATCGAGACTTGCATGAACTCTTCGAAGTCGGTGGTCAGATCGGGATCGCCGAAACCGAGAATCACGTTGGTCCAGTGGAAGACTCGCTGATGGTCTTCCTCCGGAATTCCCATCATGTCGCAGATGACCTGCAGCGGCAGCGGCCCGGCGAGCTCGGTGACAAGGTCGGCCTGGCCGTCGGGATGGTTGGCTTTCAACGAGGTGACCAACCGATGCGCGCGATCCCGCACCGAAGCCTCGATGCGGGCCACCACTTTCGGGGTGAAGGCCCTGCTGACGATCGAGCGCAGCCGCTGGTGTCGCGGGTCGTCGAGCACGATCATCGATCCGAAGTACTCGGCCAACTCCGGTGTCTGGTCGTTGATCGTGATGCCGTCGGCGGAGCTGAAGATTTCGGGATGACGGCTGGCGAAGTGGACGTCGTCGAGCTTGGTCAGCGCCCAATACCCGTTGCCGGTCTCAAACCCCTCGTACTCGATCGGGTTCCAGAACGAGATCGGGGATTCCCTGCGCAAGGTGGCGAAAACGGCGTCCCGGACGTCGTCGTTACGCACCCAGAAGTCGAGCGACTCGAGATGGATATCGGCAAGTGGAATGTCGGGCGGTGGCTCCCCGTTCGGCCGCGTCGCGATACCGGTCTCAAGGCTCACGTAGCCTCCCTTCGCCTTTGAAAGGGGTTTGCAGAGGTGACACTGGCGAGCCTAGACCCGGATCAGTGGGTACAGACGGTTCTCGCCGGAACGCCCGTCGTTGCCGTCGCGGCGCTGACCACGTTGCCGTCGACCAAAATCTTGCAGGAAATGGGACCCGGTCCCTGCGCGCTGAGGGCGAACACTTGCCCGCCGAACGCGGTGAACTCCGTCGACCAGGGCAGCGGCGCATTTACTTGGTGCAGCTGGCCGGTGTCGGTTTGGTAGTAGATGAATTGGGCGACCGCGGGCCCGTTGATCTCGTAGCGGACCTGGGGCATCTGGGGTATCGCGTGGGCGACGCCGCAGGCATTGGCGAAGCCGAAACCGATAGCCAGCAGCATCGACGGTGCGGCGAGGTGCTTTCTCATGAATTGCATCGTGTCACCTAGCGGGACGGGGTGCTAGAGGTCACAGTGTGCGCTTAATGTGAAGCCGAGCGGGGCTGGTGACCGGAAAGGTGGCGTAAGGCATGGCGGGACACGGCTCAAAGCGTGTGGTGGTGTTTGGTACTGGCTTCGTGGGCAGGATGGTGATCCCCGAGATCGTCAAGCACCCGCTGTTTGAGTTGGTGGGCGTCGGCGTCAGCAATCCGGACAAGGTCGGCCGCGACGTCGGCGAGATCTGCGGGATGCCGGAGAAGGTCGGCGTTCTCGCCACCGACGACATTGACTCGCTGATCGCTCTGAAACCCGACGCGCTGGTGCACTACGGCCCGACGGCGATGCACGCCAAAGAGAACATCTCGCTGATCACCCGCTTCCTACGGGCCGGCATCGACGTGTGCTCGACGGCGATGACGCCGTGGGTATGGCCGACGATGCACCTGAACCCGCCGAACTGGATCGAGCCGATCACGCAAGCCTGCGAGCTGGGCCAGTCGTCCTGCTTCACCACCGGCATCGACCCGGGATTCGCGAACGACCTGTTCCCGATGACGCTGATGGGCCTGTGTTCGGAGGTGCGGAAGGTCCGGGCGTCGGAGCTGCTCGACTACACCAACTACGAAGGCGACTACGAGTTCGAGATGGGCATCGGCCGCGAGCCCGAATTCAAGCCGATGCTGGAAGACCGCGACATGCTGATCTTCGCGTGGGGCGCCACCATCCCGATGATCGCGCACGCCGCCGGGATCATGCTCGACGAGATCACCACCACCTGGGACAAGTGGGTGACTCCGACCGAGCGCAACTCCGCCCGGGGCGTGATCAAAGCCGGCCACGTGGCCGCTGTCCGGTTCACCATAAACGGCGTCTACCAGGGCGAAACGCGCATCCAGCTCGAACACGTCAACCGCATCGGGCTCGACGCCGCCCCCGAATGGCCGACGGGTCACGACAACGACGTCTATCGGGTGGACATCGAAGGAACCCCGAGCATCTTCCAGGAGACGGCGTTCCGGTTCACCGACGGCTCCGGCCGGGACGCGGCCGCCGCCGGGTGCCTGGCGACGGGACTGCGGGCGTTGAATGCCGTGCCGGCGGTCAACGATTTGCCGCCCGGCTGGGTCACCCCGCTGGATCTTCCGCTGATCGCCGGAGCCGGTAACATACGGTGACCAGCGCGGATACTGTGGCCGATTCGTTATACAGCTCACGCATAGCTTGCGCAGAGATTGGCTATAGGTATATCCGACAAGATGGCGCTTAGGCGGATGCGGGGGCATTCCGCTCGATAAACGGGGATTGGACCATGTCAGACGGAGCTACGCCCGCGCTGGGTCTCTCGATTGGCGCCACTAACTTCGCCGCGGTCACCGCGGATCACGCGATTACTCGTAAGCCCGTCATGACGCTGTATCGCGACCGGCTGCCCGAGATCGGGGTGCCGGCCGAGAACCCCCGGCTGGATCAGCCGGGCCTGGTGATCACCGACTTCGTCGACCGGGTCGGCGACCCGATCGGCATCGTGGCCGCCGACGGCTCCGTGCACCACAGCGAGGTGCTGGCCGCCGACGGGTTACGCGCATTGGCCTACGCCGCCACCGGCGGGCGCGGGCTACCCGAAAACGTCGCGGTGACCCACCCCGCTCACTGGGGATCGAACGCAGTCGACGCGCTGGGTTCCGCGCTGAGCCGGGTACCCGAATGGACAAACCGCGCCCAGCCGCTGACGCTGATCCCCGATGCCGCCGCGACGCTGTTCGCCGTGCGGGCCAACCCGGGCATACCGGCGCGCGGGACCGTGGCGGTCTGCGACTTCGGCGGCAGCGGCACCAGCATCACGCTGATGGACGCCGCGGGTGACTATCAGCCGCTCGCCCCGACGGTGCGGCACCTCGACTTCTCCGGCGACCTGATCGATCAGGCGCTGTTGACGACCGTTCTGGCCAACCTGCCGAGCGCCGATTCCTTCGATCCGTCCGGCACCTCGGCGATCGGGCCGCTGAGCCGGCTGCGGACCGGTTGCCGAAACGCCAAAGAGCAGCTCTCGTCGAGCACGGTTGCCACGCTGTCCGACGGGCTGCCGGGGATACCCGGCGAGATCCGGCTCACCCGGAACGAACTCGACGACGCGATCCGTACATCGCTGACCAACTTCGTGATGGTCCTGGATGAAACGCTGGCGCGCAACGGGATTCGCGACCTGGTCGCCGTGGTTTCGGTCGGCGGTGGCGCCAACATCCCGGCGGTCACCACGATGTTGTCCGGGCACCTGCGAGTTCCGGTCGTGACGATTCCACGTCCGCATCTGGCGCCGGCTATCGGCGGGGCGTTGCGCGCGACGCGCGGACCGGGGGAGACCAGCGCGACCCTGCTGACCCCGGCCGC
Source organism: Mycobacterium sp. IDUB_19 (assembly GCF_055419445.1). NCBI lineage: Bacteria > Bacillati > Actinomycetota > Actinomycetes > Mycobacteriales > Mycobacteriaceae > Mycobacterium > Mycobacterium sp. IDUB_19. The sequence goes on from NZ_JBVAXR010000049.1 coordinate 12,009, forward strand.
CTCCCCAGCGACGGCGGCGGCCGTGGCGGCATTGGCCCCAGTGGCGGTGGCGGAACGGAATTCGGTGCTGACCCAGGCGGCGCCCTCGGAGCCGGTATCGAGCGCGATGCCCGCACTGGCCTGGTCGGAGGCGGGCGACGATTCGCGCGCCATGCCGGTCGGCGCCGCGAATCATGGTGGCGGATCGGGTTATACGTCGGCGCGCCCGGCGATGGACTTCGACCAGCCCGTGCAGCCACGCCGGGAGAAAAAAGGTTCGATCATTCCCTGGCGTCGGATGCCGGGGATGGTCGTCATCAGTACGGCCGTAGCGGTGTTGCTGGTTTGCGTCGCGTTGGCGATCGGCCTCTCCGACAACAAACCGGCCACCACGCCGAGCCCCGGCGTGAGCACGAGTCCGGTTTCCGCGCCGCCCGCAAACAACGGAGCTCCGCAGCCCGCCCCGGCAAGCCAGGCACCGATCACGGGTCAGGCCGCGACCCCGGCGGAGCCCGCCGCGCCGCCACCGCCGGCTGACGCTCCCGCTCCCGCCCCTGCGGTCGTGGACACTCCGCCGCCCGCCGCCGTCGACACACCGGTCCCGGCGGCGCCCCCGCCACCGGTCGAGGCTCCAGCTCCGCCGCCGGTGCCCCAAATACCGGCGCCCGCACCTCGGGTCCCGCCGATCCCGGCGATTCCGCCTATCCCGCGCATCCCGGGAATCAGCTTGCCAATTCCTGGATTTGGTGGTCAGTAAGAGCTATCTGGAGCTGGGGCGCTTTTCGCCCTTGTTTTCCTCGGCCGCAATCTTTTTGAGCTCTTCGTTCAAGGCCTTGTCCTTCTCGACCTGGTCCTGCTTGTCCTGGTCGTCCCGGTCGGAGTCTTCGCTGTTCTTGGGGTTGCCGTCGTCGTCCAGCCAAGCGCCGATCGCCGTACCCGAGACTGCTCCGCCGGAGCCCGGCAGCACCAGCGTGGGCCGGTCCTCGTAGGCCGTCATCATTTCGGCGGCCTTTTGCTTGGCGTCGTCGTCAGGCTCCGGCTTCTCGGTCAATTGCCCGGTCTCTTCGGATACCTCCGGCTGCTGGCCCTCTTCACCGGCTGCTTTGTCGTCCTGCACGCTCATCCCGCTTCCCCCTTGTAGTCGCAGTTTCGCCCCCCGGCTCGCTGTCGGTTACCCGCTGCCGCGCTGTGTCGAAACTCTCGTTACCGCAATCTTTTTGCCTGACCAGCGGTCACAGGAGGGATGGGATGGGAAAAGCTTTGTGCCAGTTGCTAGTTGGTTGCTGGATAGCTGACACCGGTGAGTTGCTCGGAAATCTCCCACAGTCGCCGGCAGTCGTCCTCGTTGCGGGCACGCGCGGGCGTGCTGGCGATTTTCACCCCGCCACCTGCGAGTTCCATGAAACCGCGGGGCCCGTAGAATTCGCCGCCCTCGGCCTGCGGCGTGGCCGCGGCAAAGAGAGCGGGCAGGATTCCCTCCTCGATCTCCTGCCACAGGAACGGCGTGAAACGCCACGACGCCTTGTACAAGCGCTCCATCAGTGCCGGCTTTTCGCGACCGTACGACGGTCCGCTGACCTGCAAGTTGGTTTTCGTCAGGCCGGGGTGTGCGGCATTGGAGACGATGCCCCAGCCGCCGGCGCGGCTGCGCTTGTCCAGCTCGCGGGCGAACATCAGCACCGCGATCTTGGACTGGCCGTAGGCCGACATCGGTGCGTAGGACTTCTCGAACTGCAGGTCGTCGAAGTGGATCTTGCCGCTTTGGCTGGCCGCGAGGCTGCTCAGCGACACGACGCGGGCACGCTGGGCGGCGCGCAACAACGGCAAGACATGCCCGGTCAGCGCGAAGTGCCCGAGATGGTTACTGCCGAACTGCAATTCGAAGCCGTCGGCGGTGGTGTCGCGTTCCGGTGGCGTCATCACCCCGGCGTTGTTGATCAGAATGTCGATCGGGCGGCCCTCGGCGTTGAGTTGCTCACCGAGCGCGGCGACGGACGCCAGCGACGACAGGTCGAGGGATTTGATGGTCAGGTTTGCGTCGGGCACGCTGCCGCGGATCTCTTCGATCGCCGCCTCACCCTTGGCCCGATTGCGGATCGCCATGACCACATCGGCGCCGGCCGCCGAGAGCCGCCGGGCCAGCCCGAAACCCAGACCGCTGTTGGCTCCGGTGACGATCGCCAGCTTCCCGGACAGGTCTGGCACGGTGGCGACGAGATCGTTGGACATGGGTATCAGTCTGCACTTTCGTTGGCCCCGGGTCACTAGCAGTGACACACTGCGTGCATGCGCAGCAGGCGGCTGGCCAAGATTTCGCTGTCCGCTGCCGTCGTGATGATCGTCGTGTCGATCGGCGGCTTCATCGTCACGCTGGTGCTCAACGCCTTTTTCCTGGACGACTACAACGCCTACGGCGAGGTCCCGATCCCGGGGTCGGCCAGCGTGTACCTGCCCGCGGGAGAGGTCACCGTCAGCTTGCACACCGTGGTGATCAGCGGTCCGAGCGGTGGTGGTTTGCCGGTACCGCCGCTCGGGGTCACGATCAGTCCGCCCGACGGTGTCGCGCAGCCGTCGATGACCGAAAACATCGGCAGCACAACAACAGTCAACAACGACGCGCACGTGCGGGTGTGGGTGGCTCAGATTCCGGCCGCGGGGACGTACAACATCACGACAGACGGCCAGGTCAACGGATTCATCGCGCCTCGGCTGGCCTTCGGCCACTCGAGTTCCTACGGCTTCCTGGTGTGGGTGTTTGTGGCCATGTTCGTTGTGGGCCTGGTCGATTCGATCTTGTCGGGGTGGTGGCTGTCCCGCACCCGGCGCAAGGCGGCAGCGGCGGTGGTTGCCCGGACGTGGGAGCCCACCGAGTGGCCGATCGCGCCGGCCTCCCAGCCACCGCCCGCTGCGGCGTATGAACCCACCGGCGAGGGCGTTCGGCTGGAGCGACTGAAAATGCTGGCGGCGCTGCGGGATTCCGGGGCGTTGACCGAGGAGGAGTTTCAGACCGAGAAGCGGCGGATCCTCGAAGGGCACTGAGGGCTGCGGGCTTTTGCCCGCCTCTGAGCGACAACATGTGGCGCCCGCTGGGGGCACCGCCGCGAGCCTAACGCCAGTGCGATTTTGCGTGCTGATTTTCGCAGTGGCGTTAGGCTCGCAGCCAAGACTTAGTGTGGAACGTCGGAAATCAGTGGTAAGACGCCAGCCGCAATGAACCCTAGAGAGGAGATGCGACCATGATGCCGGGATATTTTGCCGCGTCGACCCTCGTGGTCTTGCTTGCCGTAGTGATAACGCGAGTCCTCCTGCTGCGCAGAACCGGAACGCAGGCAATGCATTTCGGGAACCTCGACAAGACGGACTTTCTGATCCCGCCGGTCGCGCTGTTTTACTTCTACACGGTCTTCGCCGCCGCCTTCGACTGGCCGCTCGTTAGCAGGCAGCGGTTCTTTCATTCGAATGCCGCGGCGTGGGCAGGGGTTGCGCTATGCCTCGGCGGATTGTTGGTGCTGGTGGCCAGCCTGGTCTCGTTCGGCCGCAGCTTCCGCGTCGGCATCGACGTTGACCACCCCGACGAATTGGTCACGACGGGCATCTTTTCGGTGAGCCGCAACCCGATCTATGTCGGAGCCGCCCTGATCTTGATCGGTGAGTTCCTCGCCTTCCCCAACTGGATACCCTTGGCCTACCTCGCCGGCGGGCTCGCGCTGTTTCACCGCCAGGTACTGCGTGAAGAGGAGTTCATGCGCAACCATTACGGCCAGGAATACCTTGAGTACTGCGAGCGCGTGAGGCGATATTTGTAAACGGTAACGCTGCGGGCGCTCGCGGGGGCTTACCACTCAACGCCGGTGGAGACGCAGAACTCGTTCTGCTCAGGGTCCGACATTCGAACCCATCGGGTTCCCCCGGAGCTCTGCACGCTTTCGTCGACGCGACGAGCGCCAAGTGCCTGCAGCCGGTGGACCTCGGCATCGATATCGTGGACGATGATGTCGACGTGCATGCGGTTCTTACCCATTTTGGGCTCGGGCACCCGCTGAAGGAGAAGTGGTGAAGCGATGCCTTGTTTGGGGACGAGCACAGCCAGATCGGCGTCCGCGTAGTAGTCGCGATAGTTGAGCGCATCGCGCCAGAACATGGCGAGCCTTCTTGGGTCCTCGCAGTCGAGCACGAGTTCCACCGTTGCCCTATGTCCCATCGTGGTACCTCCCAGTCGGAATACCACTCGGCCAGTGACGGGGTTAGTGCCCCCGCGCCACCCACTCCTCGTAATGCACGATCTCGTCGCCGATGATCGTGCTGTCGCCATGGCCGGTGTGCACGATGGTCTCACCAGGCAGCTTGCCTAGCCGCTCGGAGATCGACTGCAGAATCGTCGGGAAGTCGGAGTACGAGCGTCCGGTTGCGCCGGGGCCGCCGCAGAACAACGTGTCGCCGCTGAACACGACACCCAGGTCATGCACGTACCAACACACCGATCCGGGGGAGTGGCCGGGGGTGTGCAGCGCGGTGAGCTCGGTGCCGTCGATCTTCAACGTCTCCCCATCGGACACGGCGCGAAAGTCCTTATCCGGGTGGGTCATTCGCCACAAAACCTCGTCGGCGGGGTGCAGCAGTACCGGTGCGTCGAGTGTCTTGCCGAGTTCGGGCGCCACCGTGACGTGGTCGTTGTGGCCGTGCGTGCACACGACTGCCACCACATGGCGTCCCCCGACGGCCTCGACGATCGGTGCCGCGTCGTGAGCCGCATCGAACACCACGACATTTGAGTTGTCGCCGATGAGCCAGATGTTGTTGTCGACTTCCCAACTGCCGCCGTCGAGTTCGAAGGTGCCGTGGGTGACCACCCGATCGATGTCGACCATCAGAGCACCACTACCGAACGCAATACCTTGCCGTCATGCATCTTGTTGAACGCCTCCTCGATCCCGTCTAGCCCGATTCGTTCGGAGACAAACTTCTCCAACGGAAGCCGGCCCTGCAGATACAGATCGATCAGGGTGGGGAAGTCGCGTTCGGGCAGGCAGTCGCCGTACCACGACGACTTCAGCGATCCGCCGCGAGAGAAGAAGTCGACAAGCGGCATCTCCAGCGTCATGTCCGGCGTCGGCACCCCCACCAGCACAACGGTTCCGGCGAGGTCGCGGGCGTAGAAGGCCTGCTTCCACGTCTCGGGCCGGCCGACCGCATCGATCACCACGTCGACGCCGAAGCCATCGGTGAGGTCCTGGATGGTTTCGACTAGGTCCTTTCCGGGGTCGAGCTCGCGGGCATTGACGGTGTGAGTGGCGCCGAACTTGCGGGCCCAGTCCAGCTTGGTGTTGTCGGTGTCGACGGCGATGATCCGCCTGGCTCCGACCAGCGCGGCTCCCGCGATCGCGGCATCACCGACACCGCCGCAGCCGATGACCGCGACGGTGTCGTTGCGGTCGACGGCGCCGGTGTTGATCGCCGCTCCGATGCCCGCCATCACGCCGCAGCCCAGTAGCCCGGCGACCGCGGGGTCGGCCTCGGGATTGACCTTGGTGCATTGACCGGCCGCGACCAGCGTCTTGTCGGCGAACGCCCCGATGCCCAGCGCGGGTGTCAGCTCGGTGCCGTCGGTCAGCGTCATCTTCTGCGTGGCATTGAACGTGTCGAAGCAAAGGTGTGGCTTGCCGCGTTTGCAGGCCCGGCACTGGCCGCACACCGCGCGCCAGTTCAGGATCACGAAGTCGCCCGGCTCAACCGCGGTGACGCCGGGCCCGACCGCTTCGACCGTGCCCGCGGCCTCGTGGCCGAGCAGGAACGGGTACTCGTCGTTGATGCCGCCCTCGCGGTAAGTCAGGTCGGTATGGCACACCCCGCAGGCGATGATGTCGACCACGGCCTCTCCGGGCCCGGGGTCCGGGACGACGATGTCCACCAATTCGACGGGCTGGCCCTTCTTGCGTGAAATCACTCCGCGCACTGTCTGACTCATGCGCTTCAACCTACTGTCGGAGGCCATACGCTGCGCGGCCGGGCGTACACCCAAAAAGCTGGGTGTAGCGTCCGTGGACGTGACGGCTTTGGAGACCACCGAAGAATTCGCGGGCCGAATGGTCGCGGCGATCGACGGCGCGAGCCTGGCAATCCTGCTGAGTATTGGACACCAGACCGGTCTGCTGGACACGATGGCCGGACTCGGGGCGGCCTCCAGCGCGCAGATCGCCGATGCCGCGGGCCTCGACGAGCGTTACGTCCGGGAGTGGTTGGGCGGCATGACGACCGGGCACGTCGTGGACTACGACGCCGGCGCCGGTACCTACTCGTTGCCCGCCCACCGCGCGGCGGTGCTGACCCGCGCCGCCGGGCCCGACAACTTGGCGCTGGTAACCATGTTCCTGCCGCAGCTCGGTGAGGTCGAGCAGAAGATCGTCCGATGTTTCCGCGAGGGTGGCGGCCTGCCGTACAGCGAGTTCCCGCGCTTCCACGCGCTGATGGCCGAGCAGAGCGCCGCGGTGTTCGACGCGGCACTGGTCGACGTCGTGCTGCCGTTGGTCGACGGCCTGCCGGAACGCCTGCGCGCCGGGGCCGATGTGGCCGATCTCGGTTGCGGCAGCGGTCACGCGATCAACGTGATGGCGCAGGCGTTTCCGAACAGCCGGTTCACCGGCATCGACTTCTCCGAAGACGCCATCTCGACCGGCATCGAGGAGGCGGCTCACCTCGACCTGACCAATGCGGCCTTCGAGAGCCACAATCTGACCGAGCTGGACAAGACGGACGACTACGACGTCATCACCGTGTTCGATGCCATCCACGATCAGGCGCAGCCGGCGCGGGTGCTGGAGAACATCCAACGTGCCCTGCGGCCCGGCGGTGTCCTCTTGATGGCCGACATCAAGGCATCCAGCCGGCTCGAGGAGAACATCGACGTCCCGATGAGCACCTACCTCTACACCGTCTCGCTGATGCACTGCATGACGGTGTCGCTGGCGCTGGGCGGCGCCGGACTCGGCACGGCCTGGGGCACGCAGCTGGCCACCTCGATGCTCGTCGACGCCGGATTCGATGACGTCCGCGTGCTCGAGATCGAATCCGACCCGATCAACAACTACTACATCGCCACGAAGTGACGCGTCTGACCTGATGGCCGCTCTCGATGTTCTCGACGAATGGCCGGTTCCGGCTGCCGCCGCGGCGGTGATCGGCCCCGCCGGGGTGTTGGCCACGCACGGCGACACCGAGCGGGTGTTCGAGCTGGCGTCGGTCACCAAGCCGCTGGTGGCCCGCGCCGCGCAGGTCGCGATCGAAGAGGGCGTCGTCGATCTGGACACCCCGGCCGGCCCGCCCGGCTCGACGATCCGGCATCTGCTGGCGCACGCGTCGGGCTTGGCGATGCACTCCGATCGGGTCCAGGCCAAGCCCGGCACCCGACGCATGTATTCCAACTACGGATTTACCGTGCTGGCCCAGACCCTGGAACGGGAGTCGGGCATCGAGTTCGGCCGCTACCTCACCGAGTCGGTGTGCGAGCCGTTGAACATGGCCGCGACCAGGCTGGACGGGGGTGCGCCGCAAGCCGGCTTCGGCGCGACCTCGACGGTGGCGGACCTGGCGGCGTTCGCCGGTGACCTGTTGCGGCCGTCGACCGTCTCGGCCCAGCTGCACGCCGAGGCGACGACCGTGCAATTTCCCGGCCTGGACGGCGTGCTGCCCGGGTACGGCGTGCAGCGGCCCAACGATTGGGGGCTGGGTTTCGAGCTCCGGGACGCCAAATCGCCACATTGGACGGGGGCGCGCAACTCGGCGCGGACCTACGGCCATTTCGGCCAAGCAGGCGGCTTCATCTGGGCAGATCCCGACGCGGACCTGGCGCTGGTGGCCATGACGAACCGCGATTTCGGCGACTGGGCACTCGACTTGTGGCCGGCGATCGCCGACGCGGTACTACTCCAATACATGAAATGACCATCAAGCACTAGCGCAACACGGGTATCACAGGGCACAATAGACACGTACGAAACAAAAAGTTCGATTAAGCATCTTGCTTGTCGGTCCACCAGGTCGTTGGGGAAGACGTCCCTCGTGGAACCGAAGGAGCAGGTAGATGCGTGCGTCGAATCAATTTGCCGACGTGACGGCTGGTGTGGTGTACGTCCATGCCTCGCCCGCGGCGGTGTGCCCGCACGTTGAGTGGGCGCTGTCGTCGACCCTGCAGTCCAAAGCCAATTTGGTGTGGACACCGCAGCCGGCGATGCCGGGACAGCTGCGTGCGGTCACCAACTGGGTCGGTCCGGTGGGTACCGGTGCCCGGTTGGCCAACGCGCTGCGATCGTGGTCGGTGCTGCGGTTTGAGGTCACCGAGGACCCGAGCCCCGGGATCGACGGCCATCGCTTCAGCCACACCCCGCAACTGGGTTTGTGGAGTGGACCGATGAGCGCCAACGGCGACGTCATGGTCGGCGAGATGCGGCTGCGGTCGATGATGGCGCAGGGCGCCGATTATCTGGCCGCCGAGCTGGATTCCGTGCTGGGAACGGCGTGGGACGAGGCCCTCGAGGTCTACCGCGACGGCGGCGACGCCGGCGAACTGACCTGGCTCAACCGGGGCACCGGCTAAACGACCGGCCGGTTCGCCGGGGCCGCCGACACCGGCATGTCGACGTTGCCCTGGCACGCACCGCTGGTGATGTCGGTGTGAAAGACACCGGAAAGTGTCCCGTCGGCCCCGGGTGTGAAGGCGACAACCGATTTTGCCGGGTCGTATTCGATTGTCCCGTCGGGCAGTTGGCAGTCCCATTGCCAGGTTGTGGCTCGCACCCACTGAGACCCGTTCCAGGTGTAGGTGATCGGACGCGGGATATACGGATTCTTCGGGGGCGGCGCGTCATATACCGTGGCGACACAGGTTCCGGTTGAGCAGCTGGAGCTGAAGCCGTAGTCAACGACGCTGTTGCCTTCCGGTTTTCCGGCGGCAACGCTGGTGCCCGTCTTGGCGGTGCCGGCGAAGGTCACCTGATACTTGCCATTCCATGCCGGATCGGCGGCGAAAGCTCCGGGAGCAAGCCACAGCGAGCCGCCCAACGAAGTAACCGCCAAGCCGACGAATGCGGCCTTGCGCAAACTGGACATCTTTCCTCCTGGCGGAGCGTGTTTGCCATCACGCGCGTCTGCCCACATGTCGCGTTCGATGCCGCGGTTGTTACACGTTTACCGGGCGGGGGGCGCGCAGAATCTGCAGTGCGCGAGGTTCTGCGGAGAGTCTGGCGGGTTCGCCGGGGCGGCGGCATCGACTAATTTGCGGTCATAGGTGCTTGTTTCGCCCATATGCGACGGCGACGATGAGGCCCACCACCGCAACCAGGAGAAATATCATCGCCACCGGGTCGATGAGGTCATACATCATGCGATCGCCCCCCTGCGTCGCGCCCGCGCGTGAATGCCATGGGGCACGGCGTCCAGGAGCGTGACCGTGAGTGCGGCGCCACTGGGCAGCAAGTAGGTCCGTCGTTCGCCGGGGCGTGCGCCCGCGAGCGCGGCGCCCAGCGGGGATTGGATGGAGTAAACCTCCATGTCGCCGTGTTCGGCGCCGCGCACACCGAGGAGGAAGGTTTCGATGTCCCCGGTATCGTCGTAGCGGATGGTCAAAACCATGCCGGGTTCGGCGATTCCGTCGTCGGGTGGGTCCTTGCCCACGGAAGCATCGAGCAACAGATCTTGAATCTGTTGGATCCGTGCCTGCCACCAATGTTGGAGAGCGTCGCTGTTTTCGTCGGTACCGCCGCCGACAGCTGCGGCGGTACACAACTCACGAAGCGTGGCCAATTCCCTCCGTAGCCGCTCGTAGGCTTGTGGCGAGATCCACACGCGTTGCGCACTGGTCATGGGTGTTCCTTTCATGATGCGGCAGCGGTGGTTGCGTCGCGGTGGGCAGACTGCGGCCCAGCGCTTTTCGCAACGTGCATGTCGTAGGGCACGGCCTCCAGGAGTGTCACGAGCAGGGGGCGCGTCTCATTGGGGATGGCGTAAATGCGCTGTTCGCCGGTACGTGCGCCGGCAATCGCGTGGCCTAGCGGCGACAGCGTCGAGTAGACCGTGACATCGGCGCCTTCGCCGAAACGCCGGCCGAGCAGGAAGGTTTCGGTCTCGCCGGTGGCGTCGTAGCGGATGGTAAGAACCATGCCCGGTTCGGCGATGCCGCCGACGGCGTCCTCACTGACGACCGCGTTGGTCAGCAGATCCTGAATCTCGCGGATGCGTGCCTGTTGGGCCCTGTAGCGCGCGGGATTCGCCCCGTAATCCATGAAGTCGTCGGGAACTTCGATACTGCGCCGCGAGCGCAGCGCGGCGAGTTCGGTATGCAGTCGAGTGTAGTCGTGTCGTGTCATCCAGATGCGTTGTGCGCTGGTCATTTTGATGCCTTTCGTGTCGATAAGGGTGTCGCCAGGGGCGGGCCGGAGCACAGCAGCCGCCCCTGACGACGCGGAGCCCGTGGTGGGCGAGAGGTCGTCGCCGCGCTATGGATTCGCGGCTATCGGGGAGCGCTAGCGGCCGCTCCTGCGCAGCGGATCGAACTCGCGCAGGGCTTGGGGCTGCTTGCCGGTCGTAATCTGTTCGGCCAACAGCCGCCCGGTGATTGGGCCGTGCGCCAATCCCCACATGCCGTGTCCGCCAGCCACGTAGACGCCCGGTGATACCTCGCCGATCAGGGCGCGGCCATCAGGGGTGACCGGGTAGGCGCCCACCCACACGTCGTCGCGCTCGGCCCAGCGCGCCCCGTCCAACAAGGGATCGGCCGAGGCGACGATGGCCGCTACCCGCTCTGGTATGACCCGCTCATGGAGGTGTCGGAATTCCATGGTGCCCGAAACACGGATTGCGCCCTTGTAGGGCGTGCAGGCCACCCGCGCGTCGGGCAGGTAGATGGGGGTGGGTATCGGGCGGTCCACGGGCACGGTAAACGAGTAGCCGTGGCCGGCCTGCACTGGGACGCGCAGCCAGCGGCCCGCCAGCCGCGACAACCGTGCGCCGGTGGCGATCACCGCGGCGTCCGCGGTCAGCGCTTTTCCGTTGTGCTGGTGCACGGCAACCCCGCTGCCCGAGGTGAGTATGTCCCGGATTTCCAGCCTTTGGATCGTTGCCCCGCGGACCACTACTGAGCGGCCCAGGGCCTCCACGAATCGTCGCGGGTCGATGAAGCGCTGGGCGTTGATGCTCAGCCCCGCGGCGACCGCCTGCGAGACCAGGGGTACTTGTTCGCGCAATGCCTCGCCCGACAATGCGGTGACATATATTGTCTGGCCGGCCTTTTCGAGCTCGCGTAGCTCCGTCATCATGCGTTCCGCCTCCTCGGTGGTGCGAAACACCGCGGTGATCGGTCCGTCGGTCATTGGCACGTCGACCCCGTTGGCGGCGAGCACGTCGAAGGCTTCCAGGCATTCCTCGTTCAGGTCCGCATTGGCCCGCATCGCCCGTTTCCACGACGATCGCCTGCAGTTGGCGGCGAACTGGATCAGGAAGGCCCTGAGTCCCGCGTCAGCGATTAACGGGATGTGCAAGGGGGCGTTGGGATCCCACCCGGAGCGAAGCGCATGGCGTAGCACCGCTGGGGAGTTCAGCGGGAGGGTCAACCCCGGGGCGATCCACCCGCCGTTGCCCCAGGAGGCGCCGGCGGCCACGCCGGTGCGGTCCACCACCGTGACGTCGACTCCGCGTTCCTGTAGGAACCATGCTGTCGACAATCCGACGATGCCGGCACCGACCACGATCGCCGACCGCGGTCCGCCGTCCATCTTCTCGATGCCGACCATCACATACCTCCGTAGCTGAACTCTGGTTATCAATTCCCATGGTGCCGTGGGGGACTGCCCGACCACTTGCCCCAACCGGACAACGGCGCAGTGGACTCTTGTCGGCTTCCAACAACGCTGCTGCTTCGTGATCGTGAGCGGGATGCCGATACCGCGACCGGTGCGGCGCTTCGCGCGTGAGCGCCCGAAGCGTGCCGCCACCGGCAGTGCCCGGCGTCCCGCTACGCCTCAGGGCCACGCGACGGACGCTGCGGCACAGTGAAATTGCGGCGGCGAGAACGGTAGTGGGCTAAGGCTGGTTGGTCTGCCCGTCGCGGCCGCCGGTGAGCTTGTCGAAATCATCTTCCCATCGCGCGTGGCGGGTCCGGTTAAGGGCAGCACGGGTACCGGCGACCAATGCGCCTGCCGCGGCCGCCAAGCCCACCCAGGTCACTGCTGCGAATGCCACCGCCTCGTCGTAAGCGGTTTTGGGTGGCGGGCCGACATGCGAGCCGTCTTCATCTACCCAAATGTCAATCGCCTCACCACTTTTGACTCCTGGAGGCGCCGAGACCGGGCCGGTATGTTCGTTTCCGGCAGCAGACCATTGGCCAACGACGGTGATCATCGGGCCTAACGATTCACGGTGGATGACCTTGTGGTCGGTGATCGTCGCGGATACCACGCGACTGTTCTGGGCCTGCTCGGCGTAGACGCGGCTGCGGGAGTCGTACACCGAAGTGCCCACGGCGGCCGCGATCGGCACGGCAGCGAGCGCCATCGCCATGGCCAGCACCACAACCAGTGCCTCGACCCGATCGCTCGTGCGTACTAGTGGGTTGAGGCTAAACAGCCGCGCAAATCGCCAGCGCGGCAAGCGCACGGTGAAGGCGTCCAAAGCGCCGTCGTCGTCCGGCGGATCCGGACGCCGGTGAAAAGCGGGATGCGGGGTAGTCATCGGGGCATTCCTATCGACGGGTCGCTATGGCTTCATTTTCGCGTGAGTGGCCCGGCAGGTCTTGCGGAAATTCGACAATGGCGTCGCGGTGCGTTGTTGACTCTCGACAGCGCCGACGGTCAGTCGTGGTCTGTGGCCGCAAGTTCAATCATCATGGCCAGCCGCTTTCTGGCGTCGTCCAACGGCAGGTTGGTGATCTCGGTCATCTTGCGTAGCCGGTAGCGCACGGTGTTTTCGTGTACTCCCAAACACCGACCGGCCTCGGCCGGGTCGCCCTGAGCCTCCAGCCAGGCTCGCAATGTCGCCACGTAGTCGGTCTCGTTGGCGCGGTCGTGGCGGCGCAGCTCGGCCACCGGTCCACGGTTTGGGGACCGACCTGACCGTGACGCGGTGCGCAACCGCTGCAGCAGGATTTCATCCCACGACTCGTCGTAGGCAGGAGGTGTGGACCGAGACGTCATCTCATGTAGCGCGAGGCACTCGTCGGCCTCGTGGCGGGCGGCGGCGAGGTCCGCCACCTCGGCCACCCCGCTGATGCCGGCCAACACCGTGACCTGTTCGGGCATGGCTGCCCGCAAACCGGTGATCCAGCGTCGCGCCGTCGCTACCTGGTCGCCAGGAAGCACGGTGTAGACGGTGTTGCCCGCCAAGGCGCTGCGGCCCGGACGTGACCAACCGAACCCGGTGGTGGCACGCTCGAACGCCATCAGAAGAGGGGCGTCGCGTTCGGCGCCGGTGAACGCTTGGAGTGCGATCACCCTCAACCCGCTGTGTGGCAGGCCGAGTCGGCTGGCCACGGTGGCGGCGTCAGCGGTGCCCTCCAACAACCGGATCAACAGCTCGGACTCAACCTGGCGCTCCAAGTCCGCGCTGGCTCGTGACCGCAGCAGATGCAGGGCCACCGTATGCGTGCCATCGGCCAAGGCGTCGAGAGCGGCGCCTTCCAGTGGCGCCGGACAGGCCACCCACACCGACCCGATGACCTCCCGCCCCGAGCGAACCGCCACCACCATGCGGCCAGTCAAGCCATGTTCGGCGTCCGCGGCGACGAACAGTGGAACGTCGGAGACCGCCAAGTGCGCGAATACCCCGCGAGCTTCGAAGAATGTCCGCAACTGCTCTGGTGTCTGTCGTCCCAGGATTGTCGCCACCCGCGCGGGGTCAGCGTGCTGCTGCTGCCTCGAATAAGCCAGCACGCGCAACAGCCGATCGTGGATGACCACTGCGCTGCCGATCGCATCCGCCAGACTGTCGGCCAGCGCGAACAAATCCGTTGGACCGCGCCCGGATTCAGTCTCGCGGCCTTCGAGTACCAGCCCGTAGACCACCGCAGCCAGCTCGCTCCACGACAGCGTCTCGTCGACCACCATCACCGCGCCGGCCCCGGCGTCACCGTCGAACGCTATTGGCTCCTCACCTTCGCGCGTCAACACCACGACAGCACTCGCCGAGGCCGCCCATTGCACCGCTTCTTTGAGCGAGCCGGCACCAATTGCCAGCAATACATCACCCACTACGGGGCGACCCGCGGCAGCCTCGTGGATCGCCACGCTGCGCAGTTCAGTCGACCTTGGCACCGAGGACCAACGCAGGCGGACCCCGTAGCTACCCAGCACGTTCGCCATGCGGTCCAAAGTGATCACGAGCCGCTCCCAATCCCGAACTGATCGCCAGCGTAATCAGAAATCACGCGGGTTCCATTCAACCGCGGCCAAGGGATACCGCCGGGTCTTGGCCGCCCCGCCCGGTGGGCCGAGTCACTCGTCGCGGCCCTTCCCGAGGAGGTACGCCGTCCGCTAGCATTTATCTAAATGCGTTTGTGAAAATAGAAGTAAGTGTGGATGACGTGGCCGATGAGGAACTCGACATCCGGCAGGCTCAGATTGATGCGGGATATCGCACCGAGCTGTGCGTTGCTGAAGACATCGTCGACCCGGAGGCTTGGGCCGGCGGCTTAGAGGACAAGCGGGCTATTGCGCCCCGACTGCGGGTAGGTCGGGACAAGTGGTTCAACCTGCTGTGGCTGATTCCGATTGGGTTCGCCGTACTGGTAGCAGCGGTGGCCGTGGGCAAAGGCCTACACAACATGCCGGCCGTGCAGGCGTTCATCCAGCGTTATCCCGGCACCCACGTACCTTCCGGGGTCGCCGCGGGCATCCCCGCCTGGGTGGGCTGGTCGCACTTTTTCAACCTGTTCCTGATGATGTTCATCATCCGCTCCGGGATTCAGATCCTCTGCGATCATCCGCGGCTGTACTTCAGTCGCAACGCCACGCCGGGTAAGGACGAGTGGCTCCGCGTGGCCAAGCCGGTGCCGGACGATCCGCTGTGGACCGCCAAGGATGATTCGGTTGGGTTGCCGGGTCAGTTGGGATTGCCGGGGATTCGCCATTCCATCGGCTTGGCGCGGTGGTGGCATCTCGGCGTCGACGTCTTGTGGCTGCTCAACGGCGCGGTCTTCTACGTGCTGTTGTTCGCTACCGGGCAGTGGCGCCACATCGTGCCGACCAGCTGGGATGTCTTTCCCAACGCCGCCTCGGTGGGGATCCAGTACCTGTCCCTGGACTGGCCGACCGACAGCACCTGGGTGGCCTATAACGGCATGCAGTTGCTCGCCTACTTCGTCACCGTTTTCATCGCCGCCCCGCTCGCGGTCATCACCGGGCTGGGGATGTCGCCGGCGCTGTCGATGCGCCTCACCGTGATCAGTAAGCGCTTGAGCATCCAGGCGGCACGCTCGCTGCATTTCCTGGTGCTGGTCTATTTCCTGTTCTTCATCGTTGTCCACGTCACGCTGGTCTTCGCCACCGAGGCGTTGCGCAACCTCAACCACATGTTCGCCGCCCGCGACGACAACGGCTGGGTCGGGTTCTGGATCTTCGCGGCGGCCATGGTGGTGGTGGCTGTCGGCTGGGTGGCCGCCACCCCGCTCACCTTTCGCCACCCGCGGGTGGTGCAGCGGGTCGGCTACGCACTCGTCGGGCCGCTGCAGCGGCTGTTCGAGTACACCAACCCGAAGCCGGGTGCGTTCACCGAGAAAGACATCTCGCCGTACTTCTGGCACAACGGCACCTACCCGGAAACCGTTGAGTACAAGGAGTTGGAGAAGGACAACTTCGTGGATTGGCGGCTGCGAATCTACGGTCTCGTCGAGCACCCGACCGAGTTCTCGCTGGGCGAGTTGCATGATCTGCCGTACCACGAACAGATCACCCAACACTTCTGCATCCAGGGCTGGTCGGGTGTCGCCAAATGGGGTGGCGTGTCGATGCAGACGATCATGGACATCGTCAAGCCGCTACCCGAGGCGAAATGGGTGGTGTTCTACTCACTGGGCCCCGGTGCCGACGGCGGAATCTACTACGTCGCCCACCCGATCGATCAGATGAGCAACCACCTGACCATGCTGGCCTACGACATGAACGGCGAGCCGGTGAGCTACGGCCACGGGGCGCCGCTGCGGCTGCGCAATGAATT
>NZ_JBVAXR010000050.1:0-25640 GCF_055419445.1 Mycobacterium sp. IDUB_19
GAGGTGACGATCACCTCGGCGAGTGTCCCGATCGTGCTGTCGGTGTGGCGTGGCCGGTCGGGCGGGCCGGTTGTCGTGTTCTTGCCCGGAACCATGACGCACCCGCTGTTCTATGAAGAATTCTGCGATGGTCTTGCCGCCCAGGGCATTACCGTCGTGGGTGTTCATGGCGAGGGGCACGGCAAGAGTCCGCGCGTTGGGCGGTTGCTGCGTCTGGACAGTCTCGTCACCAACGCGCTCGACGCCACCGCATGGGCGCGGGCGCGGTTCGGGCGACTCCCGGTGGTGGTGGGCTCTAGCCAAGGCGGCGGGTTGGCGATGATCGTCGCGACTCGCGATCACGCGCTTGCCGGCGTTGTCGCGCACAACATTCTCGATCCGGCCCTGCCGGAGTCTACGACCGTCTCGCGGTTCCCGACGTTCCTCCAACCGGGCTACCCAGCGTTCGTGCGAGGCCTTCGGGTGCTGGCCAAGATAGCGCCGCGGCTACCAATCCGGTTCGGCGTTTATCTCGACTTGGCGCGGGTGTGCCGCGAGCCATGGACAGCTGAGCAATTCCTGCTCGACCCGCTTGGTCTGCGTGCTTACCCGCTTGCATTCCTGGCCGACTTGTTCACCACCGATATGACAGCCATGGGCGATGGCACGATCACCTGCCCGGTGGTGGTCGTCGCCGGTCGCGGAGATCCGTTGTTCAGCTTGGATTACACCCAGACGGTGTTCGCCCGCATCGTCGCCCCTGCGAAAGAACTGGTGGTGTTCGACACCGACCACCATCTGCTGTTCAACGAATGCCTGCCGCTGGTCCTGCCACGGGTCGGCGAGCTCATCACAGCCCTCGATGCGAAACAGCCGCGCACCGTCATGTGCAAAGGCTAGG
This sequence comes from Mycobacterium sp. IDUB_19, assembly GCF_055419445.1. NCBI lineage: Bacteria > Bacillati > Actinomycetota > Actinomycetes > Mycobacteriales > Mycobacteriaceae > Mycobacterium > Mycobacterium sp. IDUB_19. The sequence goes on from NZ_JBVAXR010000050.1 coordinate 881, forward strand.
GGCGTCGCACACGTTTCCGGGGCAGTAGGTCGAGTGGGCGGCGTTGACCATGGTTCCGACGTCTAACAACGTCACACCCCTCTTGTCCAGGTGGGTGTGGACCTCGTCGGCAATCTGTTGTGGCGTCCAACCCCAAGTCAGGTCGTAGCAGATGAGGTGCGCCTCGCCGATGAGTGCTTCTTCCGTGTTGGGCGGCCAAGTCAGACCGACGGCGCGCAGTTGGGCAAGGTACGCATCATCCTGGGGAGTGGTGGCAGTCGCAATAGCAGCGCTACCCATCAGCGCAGTGCCAGCCATCAGGGGGATGGCAAGTCTGGCCAGCCAGCGAGGTGAGGGCATGTGATTCGGTTCCTTTCTTCGTGGGGTTAGCAAGCGTGCAAGTAGTCTGCGGGTCCAAAGCAGCAAAAGTTTGAAGAATCGCGAAAGCTCGGAAAAGTCGCTTCCTGGACAATGGATTTGGCCAGCACCCCGAGAACTTCAGGAGATCTAGATGGGACTGCTCGACCACAAGACCGCGGTCATCACCGGCGCTAACTCGGGTATCGGCCTGGCCACCGCCGAGCGCTTCATTGCCGAAGGCGCCGAAAAGGTGTTCATCACTGGCCGGCGACAACTCGAACTCGACTCTGCGGCAGAACAGTTGGGCTCTCACGCAATCGCCGTGTGCGGCGACGTCGGAAAGCCGGAGGATCTCGATCGCCTCTATGCCAAGGTCGAGGCGGCCGGCAAGGGTCTCGACGTCGTCATGGCCAACGCCGGGTCCACCAGGGTCTCGCGCCTGGGCGAGATCACCGACGACGACCTCGACGCGCTGTTGACGACCAACGTCAAAGGAGTCGTGTACACGGTCCAAAAGGCGCTGCCGCTACTCAACGACAACGCCTCGATCATTTTGACCGGATCCACCACCGCCGACCGCGGCCGTCCTGGGCTCAGCATCTACGCCGCCACCAAAGCCGCGGTGCGGTCGCTGGCCCGTGCGTGGGCTAGCGAACTCGCCGACCGCAACATTCGGGTCAACGTTCTCGTTGCCGGATCCACCGCCACGCCGGGAAGCGACGCGTTGGCCGCTCAAACCGATCCCAACACCTCAATTCAAGACTTCCGCGCGAGCCGTGTTGCCGCCATCCCGTTGGGGCGCTTCGCTGAGCCCGTCGAAATCGCCCACGCCGCGGTATTTCTCGCGAGCGATCTGTCCAGCTTTACTACCGGATCGACCCTCACCGCCGACGGCGGATTCAACCAAGTCTGACGAGGATCGCGTTGAGCAGCGCCTCCGGCCCACAGCAGCAATGGCTTCAAACGGCGATTACTGCTGATAGGTCGGTAGGTTGCTCGAGAGTTCATCGAATACGGCCTGATTGAGTCCGAACGCGACCTTGACCTCGTCGACTGCACGACGAACCGCGTCGGCGTCGAGGTGCAGCGCGTCGAGTCGAGCCCGATAGCGGTCTTTGAAAGGCTTGGCTCGCATCGGGAATCGGTACATCGCCAGGCCGACACCCCCGAGCGAAAACGTGCGGTCGAGGATCTTGCCGATGGCTTGGCCCCCCGAGAGGTCCCCGAGATAGCGGGTGTAGTGGTGTGCCACCAGCGCTCCGCCCCATGAGGCCTCGGCGATGCGTTCGCGGTAAGCCTCAGCGGCGGGCGACTGTATCTCGCTGCCGCCGTTAGGCTTCCAGTGTTTAAGGTCGGCCTCGATCGCCGGTAGACGCTCCAGTAGCGGGTCGTACACGGCGGCGACTAATGGATCCTCGCGGCGCGTTCGAACGGCGTCCTCCAGCGCGGCGTAAACCACGCGCAGCCGTAGCAGGTAATCAGCGTATCCGTGATTGTTGACCCGGCCTGCGAGCAATTCGGTGACGAAGGGCGACTGCTCGGCGCGGGCGTGTTCTTCCGCCGAGCCTTCCTTCATCGCGGAGGAGAGCGGCCGGCCCGTCTCAGCGACGCTCACCGACATGCTCTGCTCTGCGGGCTTGCACTTTGCGTGCAAAGTCGCTGCCACCTCGATATAGCCCTCGAGTTCATCGTCTTGGATGCTACCGAGTAATGCGCCAGGGCAGTGTCAGGGGTTCTTGCAGATCAGCGCTCAGCGAACAGAAGCAGCGCCTGCTCAGCAATCGCTAGCCGCGGCCTTCGTGGTGCGTGCCAGCTAAACGTTTGTTGGCCGAGGTGTATCTCGAGCGTGACCTGACCGCGACTGCGGCAAAGGACGCTCGTCATCATGGCGGTTCTTGCGGTGATCTGCGCGCTTGCCACGGCGACATGCTTGGGCTATTACGTCGGTCGGCGCGCGACCTCGATGCCGTCGACGTGGCGGAAGCGCACGAGTCGGGTCGCGATAGGCAGACTCGGGATGAGCTTGGTGATGCTGGTGGCCGCCCGCCGCGTCCGGCGGACCTTCCTGGCGCAACGGCCGCTCCGCGGCGCAATGGGCGCTGCGGGTCTGAGATCCGTTGAGCCGCTTGAACTCTTGCGTGGCGGCGTGGCTTTCGTATTGAGGCGCACCAGCTTGGTGTGAAGGGACCCGGGGCCCCTGGTGGTATGCGCTGCCGCGAGAGTTGATTTGCTAGTCGCACGCCGCGCGACGCGGCGCGTGCGCGATCGCGGTTTGAGAGGACGAGAACTGTCATGACAGCACTGCAAGGCAAGGTCGCACTCGTGACCGGCGCCTCGTCGGGCCTGGGCGCGGAAACGGCCAAGCTTTTTTCTCGGCAGGGCGCAACGGTTTTCGGGATAGGCCGGGATACCACACGCTTGGCCGAGGTATTCGCCGACGTAGAGCGTGGTTCCTACGCATCGGTGGACGTCGGCTCGCGCCAGGCCTGCCAGGATGCGGTCGAGCAGTGCGTCCGGGAGTTCGGCGGACTCGACGTTCTGGTCAACGTTGCCGGGAAACACCAGATGCGCCGAACGGAGTCGATGACCGACGACGACTGGACGCAGGATCTTGCGGTCAATCTGAACGGTCCGTTCTACCTGTGCCGGGCGGCGCTGCCTCAGCTGCTGGAACGAGGAGGCAACATCGTCAACGTCGCCTCCATCGCCGGCGTTGAAGGCCAGGCTTACTCGGCCGGCTACTGCGCTGCCAAGCATGGGCTCATTGGGCTGACTCGGGCTTTGGCGGTGGAGTACACCGCCGATCGCTTGCGCGTCAACGCGGTATGCCCCGGCGGCATGCTCACGCCGCAAATCGAACAGTTCAGAGCGCCAGAGGATCCTAACTACGACCTGATCATGCGAACGGCCTCACCGCGCGGCATGATGGCGCCCCTCGACGTCGCGAACGTGGTCGCATTCCTTGCCAGCGACGCCGCAGCCGCCGTCCACGGTGCCGTCTACCGGGTCGACAATGGCAAGGGTGCCGGCTAATTCGACTGGAAACCAAGGGAATCCAGCACTGCGGAGGGTTACGGATCAGACCTTCCCGGCCCAACCGCGGGAGTTCGCGTTGGTCTTCTTTTCCGCGTACATCAACTCGTCGGCCTGCGCGAGCAGCTCATCCACGGTGCTGGTGGGCCCGCTAGCGGGGGCTCGCACCAGGCCGATGCTTGCGGAAAGCCGGTAGGGCCATTCGAGATATTCGGAGACGCCGAATCGGGGCGCTGGCGAGTAGGTAGGCGGCAGCCCAGGCAAGATCGGGGGTTCCATGCCCACCTCCGAGCAAACATGGCCGCAGCTGCACAGACGGCCACCCAACAGGCGCCTACCCTAACATTCGCCGGTCATTTCGACCCGTTGATTCGGTCGATAGCGGACCTGGTTGCCGACGGATAAATTGTCGGCTTTTGTACAAGTCGTGGATATCTCTGCCGGGTAGCGTGCCCGCATGGCTTTCACAGTGACCTGGGCGGATGGCTCCGAAATTACGTACGGCGACGAACTCCATTTCGATACCGACGGCGCCGTGCTCAAGATCGGCCCTTCCACGGGTAAGTGGACGTGGTACTTCTCGTCCCACCAGTGGGCACGCATCGAGCACGATGATCCGCACACGTCGCTGCGACCCGAATTTCCTCCCGTCGCCGGTGCTCGTCCCTCGCCCGAGCGGGGTTCCTGAGCGCCGGAATTCCCATGTCACGGGGCTGGTAGGGTCCGCCGGGATGCCAAGCACACCCCGATCGCCAGACCGCATGCCGGGCAAGAACGAAGACGGATCACTGCCGGCCAATGGTCCCGCGCTGCACGCGGAATGGTCATTTCAGGCTTGTTAGTACGTGGTGGCGGGTAATTCTGTGTCCACCCAGAACGGAGACAACATGAGCCCAGGCGTGCAAACGAAAACCATCACGACGCAGGTACCGGCGCGACTGGACCGGCTGCCGTGGTCGCGGTTTCACTGGCGCGTCGTTGTGGGCCTCGGCGGAGTGTGGATCCTCGACGGACTCGAGGTCACGATGGTCGGCAACGTGTCGGCCCGGCTCACCGAGAAGGGCAGCGGCATCGAGCTCAACCCGGCGCAGATCGGCTACGCGGCGGCGATCTACATCACGGGGGCGTGCCTGGGCGCATTGTTCTTCGGGCACCTGACCGACCGATTCGGACGTCGCAACCTGTTCATCCTGACCCTGGCGGTCTACCTGGTCGCCACCGTCGCGACCGCGTTCGCCTTCGCGCCCTGGTATTTCTTCGTCGCCCGCTTTTTCACCGGCGCCGGCATAGGCGGCGAATACGCGGCCATCAACTCGGCGATCGACGAGTTGATTCCGGCACGGGTGCGCGGCCGCGTCGACCTGATCATCAACGGCACCTACTGGCTGGGTTCGGCCGCTGGAGCCGCGGGCGCGCTGGCCCTTTTGGACACGTCGAACTTCCCGGCGAACATCGGCTGGCGGCTCGCCTTCGGCATCGGCGCCATCTTCGGCATCTTCGTTCTCCTTGTCCGGCGCAACATTCCGGAGAGTCCGCGGTGGCTGTTCATTCACGGGCGCGACGAGGAAGCCGAGCAGATCGTCGGCGAAATCGAACAGGACGTGCAGCGAGAAACCGGACAACCGTTGCCCGAGCCGCACGGCAAGCCACTGAGAATCCGCCAGCGTCAAGCGATTTCATTTGTGGAAATCGCGCGGGTGGCGTTCAAGCTCTATCCGAAGCGCGCCGTGCTAGGGCTCGCGCTGTTCATCGGTCAGGCGTTCCTCTACAACGGCGTGACGTTCAATCTGGGCACACTGTTGAGCGGGTTCTACGGCATTCCCTCCGGAAAGGTGCCGGTGTTCTTCATCTTGTGGGCGATGAGCAATTTCCTCGGCCCCTTGATTCTCGGGCGGCTGTTCGACACCATCGGTCGCAAACCGATGATCACCACGACCTACATCGGTTCCGCGGTCATCGCGGTCGTCCTCGGGGTGCTGTTCGTGAACGACACCGGCGGTGTCTGGACCTTCATCATCGTGCTGGCCGCGGCGTTCTTCCTGGCCTCGGCGGGGGCAAGCGCGGCCTACCTGACGGTCAGCGAGATCTTCCCGATGGAGACCAGGGCGCTGGCGATCGCATTCTTCTACGCGATGGGCACCGCGATCGGCGGGATCACCGGCCCGGTGTTGTTCGGCGAGTTGATCAATTCGGGAGATCGCGGTCAGGTGCTCTGGTCGTTCCTGATCGGGGCGATCGTGATGGCGGTCGCGGGCCTGGTCGAGCTCTGGCTCGGGATCGCGGCCGAGCAACGCGCCCTGGAAGACCTGGCGCTGCCCTTGACGGTGGCCGACGCGGAGAACGACGAATCCGCCTGAGGCCGAGCCGCTTCCGTAAGCCACGCCGGAGCTACGCCGCTATCCGCATAAGTCCGTGAAGGTCGTCGACGGGCGGCCGTTAGCCCCCGGTGCCGTAGGCCCGAGCGATGTCGGGGGAGTCCAGCCAACCCGAGTAGGTGGGCCGCGACGGCCAGCCCTCCGGCGAATCGAGCCATTCCTCCTGACGGCCCCAGGGCAATACGTCGATGAGCGGGAACGAGTGGCTCAGTTGCTCGGTGCCCCGGCCATTCGTGTGCCAGGTGCGATACACCGTGTCACCGTCGCGTAGGAACACGTTGACCCCGAAGCCCCCGCCCGGGGGCGCGTCCACGTCGGCGCCGAACGGGCTCTGCGACGACGAGTACCACTGCATCCGATTGCCGACCCTGCGCTGGTAGGCGAGCGCCTCGTCGATCGGACCATTGGTGACGATGACGAAGCGGGCGTCGTAGTTGTCGAGAAACTCCAGTCGGGTGAACTGTGACGTGAAGCCCGTGCACCCGCCGCACTGCCACTGCGCGCCGTCCGACCACATGTGGTGGTAGGTAATGAGCTGCGATCGCCCACCGAATACGTCGACAAGGCGGATCGGCCCGTCGGCTCCGACGAGGGTGTAGTCCGGCAACTCGACCATCGGCAGACGCCGCCGCTGCGCGGCGATCGCATCCAGTTCGCGCGTCGCGGCCTTCTCGCGCTTGCGCAGCTCGTCGAGCGCGGTGCGCCAGCTGTGCTGATCGACGATGGGCGGCAGAGCTTGCTTCGAGGACATGGGTTCCACCTTCGCTTTGAAAATTTCGCGGCTCAAAGGTCTGACTGGCGGTGTACCCGGGATTCATCGCGGAGCGGCCGGCAGCCGCCACGGGCAGTCGCGGCGGATCGTTAAAAGTGCCGTTCAAAGCTGGGAATTCGCTTTGAATTGGTTTGCTCGGCGAGCGCTTGGGTACCTATGTGCGCAGACTTGAGATGTTGCGCGGGGGGCCCTGGGTCCGGAAAGGCACGTAATCATGACTCAGGGATTGGTCCCGATCGTTGACGATGTGCAGGCACGGTACGACTTATCCGACGATTTTTTCCGCCTGTTCCTCGATCGCACCCAGACCTACAGTTGCGCGTATTTCGAGCGCGATGACATGACGCTCGAAGAGGCCCAAATCGCGAAGATCGATTTGGCGCTGGCCGAGCTGGATCTGCGGCCCGGCATGACACTGCTCGACATCGCCTGTGGCTGGGGCACCACCATGCGCCGGGCAGTCGAGAAGTACGACGTCAACGTCGTCGGCCTGACATCGTCCAGCGATCAGGCCGCCTACGTGCAGAAATTATTCGACGAGATGGACACCCAGCGCAGCAAGTGGGTGCTGCTGCAGGGCTGGGAGGAGTTCACCGAGCCCGTCGACCGGATCGTGTCAATCGGGGCGTTCGAGCACGGCTATGCCCGCTATGACGACTTCTTCGAGATGGCCTACGCCGTCCTGCCCGACGATGGCGTCATGTTCTTGCACACGATGGCCGGTTTGCCGTCCGCCGACCCGGTGGAGCAGCACGCGACAGAGGCGGGTTTCACCCTGACTCAGCGCGAGCGGCTGCAGCCGCATTACGCCAAGACCCTCGACCTGTGGACCGAGGCGCTCGAGGCGCATAAGACCGAAGCCATCGAGATGCAATCCGAAGAGGTTTACGAGCGCTACCTGAACTACCTGACGGGCCGGGCCAACGCGTTCCGCACCGGCCAAATCGACGTCAACCAGGTAACCCTCGAGAAGAGCTGATCGTCAGCCCCGCGATTCCGCACACTACGACACGGTCAACGAGACCATAACGATTGAGACACCACCCTGGTTTGGCACCAAAGCCAATGGGAGGGTGGTGCCCGTGAGTGTTCATGTCGAGCTGGCGCATGGCTCGCGGACGCAATGGATGGACAGACCACCACAACGGTGTGCACGTGGTCACTGGCTCTTGCCGGGACACATGATCGTGGCCACCATTCCGTGTTCCTGCGGCCGGCACATCTGCTGGGAATGTGAGTGCGGTGCGGCCACCTATGGGCCTGAGCTAACCGAGTCGTGCAGCCTATCCACCGGTCGTCGCGGATCTGCTGTGATCACGTCGGACCCGACGAAAAGCCTTACCTGAACCAGACTTAGCCTGACTTCGTCACGATCGCGGAGTTGTAGTTGGGCGCCCACGCTCGCTCGAAGGTCGCAACGGGAATCTGCTCGTCGCGGCCGGCTTCGATGCCGCTGTCGTTGAGATGCACCACACCGGCCTTGGTGTCGATACCGGTGACCACCACGAAGTGGTTCGCGGCGTCGCGGTTGCCGGGCCGCTTCCAGATGGTCTCGGCGTTGACGAGGGCGATCACCTTGCGCCTGTCCGCCAGAAACTGCTCTAAGGCAGCGGTATTGGCCTGGATGTTGTCCGCCCGGATCCAGTAGTGCCAGAGCAGCATCGGCAAATCCCTGATATCGGTGTCACCCGGCGGCTTCCATATCGGCCCGGAACGCGTTGAGCCCAGAGTGTTTTCGGCTACAACCGCGATCTGCCGCTCGGTCGGCTGGCGGCCGGTGATCTCGCCGACGACGTCGGCCACCGCCATCTCCCCGCAGTCGGAGGCGTGTTGCCGGCGCCAAAAGGGTGCGGCGGCCGCGGGGTCGCCGTACATCCCCACCTCGTGGTCGGCGTCCGGGACAGGAGGGCCCGGGGCGGCGTGGGCAGCGGCGGCGCAGGCGACCGATGACGTAGCGGCCGTTACACATAACATTGCGGCGACGCGCACGGCCGCGGCGACCTTGGTCGTCATGGTGCGGGCCATGGGCGTCCTTTTCTCGAGCCGCAGTGGCGGCGCGCTGCTGTATTGAGAAAAGGGTCACGGGTCGCCCTCTTGGGGAGGATTAAACTCCGAACGCGGCGAAAGTCGTGGACGAACACGCGGAAATGTTGCCGTCATGAGACCGCGCTGTCCGGTCTGAATTCGTCTTACACTCGCAACGCTGAGAGCGCGCCGTTGACGCGCGCGTAACAAGTTTGCCATCGAAAGTTCCTAGGGTGGGGCGGTCCACTTCCGCGAATGAAGGTCGTGGACCCCCTCAGCAGCGATAGGAACACCATTGAGCGGAAACGCAGTGCGCCTGCAGGCCATCAACAACGTCGAGGCATACGTCCCCCCAGCCATCAGCTTCGTAGCCGGTGAAGCCCCCGGCGAGATTTTCGGCGCCAATGTCTTCACCAAGGCCGAGATGCAGGCACGGCTGCCCAAGCCGGTGTACAAGTCCGTGGTGGCGACCATCGAGAAGGGCGCCAAACTCGACCCCGCGGTCGCCGACACGGTCGCGGTGGCCATGAAGGACTGGGCGCTGGAGAAGGGCGCTACCCACTACGCGCACGTGTTCTACCCAATGACCGGCCTAACCGCCGAGAAGCACGACAGCTTCCTAGAGCCCATCGGTGACGGCGCCACGCTCGCCGAATTCGCGGGTAAGACCCTGATCCAGGGTGAGCCCGACGCCTCCAGCTTCCCGTCGGGTGGGCTGCGGAGCACCTTCGAGGCGCGCGGCTATACCGGCTGGGACGTCACCAGCCCCGCCTACATCCTGGAAAACCCGAACGGCAACACGCTCTGCATTCCGACGGTGTTCGTCTCGATGACCGGTGAGGCACTGGACTACAAGACGCCCCTGCTGCGCAGCCAGCAGGCCATGGGTGCGCATGCCGAGCGCATCCTGACGTTGTTCGGCCACAAGGACTTGAACCACGTCGTCTCGTTCTGCGGCCCGGAACAGGAGTACTTCCTGATCGACCGGCACTTCTTCCTCGCCCGCCCGGACCTGGTCAACGCCGGCCGCACCCTCTTCGGCGCAAAGCCGCCCAAGGGCCAGGAGTTCGACGACCACTACTTCGGCGCGGTGCCCGAGCGGGTCCTCGGCTTCATGATGGACACCGAGCGGGAGCTGTTCAAGCTCGGCATTCCCGCCAAGACCCGGCACAACGAGGTGGCCCCCGGCCAGTTCGAGATCGCGCCGATGTTCGAGCGGGCCAACATCGCCTCCGACCACCAGCAGCTGCTGATGACGATCTTCAAGACGATCGCCAAGAAGCACGGCATGGAATGCCTGTTCCATGAGAAGCCATTCGCCGGCGTCAACGGATCGGGCAAGCACGTCAACTTCTCGATGGGCAACTCCGAGCTGGGCTCGCTGCTGGTCCCGGGCGACACCCCGCACGAGAACGCTCAGTTCCTGGTGTTCTGCGCGGCAGTGATTCGCGCGGTGCACAAGTTCGCCGGGCTGCTTCGGGTGTCGGTCGCATCTGCGACCAACGATCACCGGCTGGGCGCCAACGAGGCACCGCCCGCGATCATCTCGATCTTCCTCGGCGAACAGCTCGCCGACGTATTCGAGCAGATCGCGAAGGGCGCGGCCACCTCGTCGAAGGGCAAGGGCACCATGATTATTGGTGTCGACACCCTGCCACACCTGCCGACGGATGCGGGCGACCGCAACCGGACCAGCCCGTTCGCCTTCACCGGCAACCGGTTCGAGTTCCGTGCACCAGGCTCCGGGCAGACGGTTGCGGTGCCGTTGATCGTGCTCAACACGATCATGGCGGACTCGTTGGACTACATGGCCGGCGTCCTGGAGCAAGCCGTCGACGACGGTGAGGACTTCGACAAGGCGGTGCAGAAGCTGCTCACCGAGGTCATCACCGAGCACGGCGCGGTGGTGTTCAACGGGGACGGCTACTCGGAGAACTGGCAAGTCGAGGCGGCCGAGCGCGGCCTGCCGAACCTGAAGACCACCCTGGACGCCATTCCGGAGCTGATCAAGCCGGAAGCGGTCGAACTCTTCGCGAAATACGGGGTGTTCAACGAACGCGAGCTGCACAGCCGTTACGAGGTGCGTCTCGAGCAATACGCGCTGACCGTTGCCGTCGAGGCCAAGCTGGCGCTGGAGCTCGGGACGACGGTCATCCTGCCCGCCGCGATCCGCTACCAGACCGAGCTCGCGCAGAACGTCGCGACGATGAAAAAGGCTGGTGTGCAGCCCAGCACGGCTGCATTGGAAGCGGTTTCGGCCCCGCTGGCTGACCTCTCTACGGCACTGACGAGTTTGAAAGCGGCCCTGTCGGATCACTCGGCGGAGTCGGCACTCGACGAGGCCACGCATGCCCAAGAGGCGCTGCTGCCGGCGATGGAAGCGGTGCGTACCGCCGCCGACTCACTGGAAAGTGTTGTCGCCGATGACTTGTGGCCGCTGCCCACGTATCAGGAGATGCTTTACATCCTCTAGATCGTTGTCGGAATCCTCTCCAATCCGTCGTCGGGCGTGGGGGTTGACCGCGCTCGCGGAGCTTGATAATCCGAGACCCCCACGCTCGGCGACTCGAAGTGCCCCCCGAAAGCACCACGCTGCACATGCCGCACCTGACACGTTAAGTTCTGAAGGGACGTAGGTCACCCGGTCAGGGGAGAGCATGAGGCCATTTGACGACGGCCAGCGACGGGCCGCCGCACTGGAGGCGTATCACGCGCTCTGGAACCTGTGGCGTTCCTCGCGGCGGGCGTCGGCGGCCGTCGAGAACTGGGAGTCGGCGTGCCGGATGCTCGAAAGTCACTACACCGTCCGCAAAGCCCGCCACGACGCCGAAGTCTGCGAGATGCGGCTCCGGTACTTGGAGATCGCCGAGCCGATGCCCCGGCTGGCGGATTTCGTACAACCCCCCGGATACGATCGGCTGCCCGATGCCCAGCAGCTGCTGGCGCACGCCCGCCACCAATATCACCTGGCCCGTCGTCGGCACCCCATGCGCGAAGAACAGCGCCTGAAAGAACTCGAGACAACCAAGGTGCTTTATGCGGCGGTGCAGGCGGCCGAAGCAAGAGCCGGGGCTGCCGAGATCGCTCGGCAACGCGAGTGGCAGTTGAGCCGTTGGCCCAAAGACGTTGTCCTGGAAAGCGAAATCTACAATCTCGACGGCGTCGCCGCCCAGGTAGACCGGCAGAACGCGAAAATCGAATCCCAGGTGACCGCCCTGACCGATCTGCTGCGAACGGGCTTGCGGCACCTGAAGGATGTGCCGAAGTCGGCCCCGTCCGACCTTGTGACCGACGTCGAATCGATCCTGACGGCAATGCCGTTGCCGTGCAACATCACCCCTGCGCTCGCGGTTGACTATTCGCCGGCCGCGCGCCGCTTGGTGCTCGAGTATGAACTGCCTGCCGTGAATGTCGTCCCGAGGGCCAAGACGTACCGGTACGTCAAGGGCCGTGAGACGGTCGTCGAGACGCGGCGACCGGTCGGCCAAGTAAAAGCGTTGTACGCCAGTATAATTGCGCAGCTCGCGCTGCTATCGCTGGCGACCGTCTTCGAGCTCGACCGCGAGCGCCAATTCGACGTGGTGACCTTCAATGGCGTCGTCGAATCGCTGGATCCGAGCACTGGTCAACCGATCCGGCCTTGCTTGATCAGCGTGCGGGTTGACGCAGACACCTTCGCGGGAATCGAGCTCGAAGATGTCGATCCGTCCGTCTGCCTCAAACGTCTCTCGGCGAAGGTGTCGCCGAACCCGACAAAGTTCGTGCCGGTGCCGCCCTCGGCCGACTGATCAGCTGTAGTTGTCCCACCAGGTGTGGAGGTCTTCGATGGTGGCCGGGTCGCCCGCGACGTCGCTGAGCATGAGCTTTTCGTCGTAAGTCCAGATCACATTCGGGTGGTTGTTGTATGTCCCGCACGCGAGCATGCCGGACGTCTCGTTGGGACTTTGGTCATAGTGCCAGTTGGCGGGTGACCGTGATTCCCCACGACATTTCACCAGGCTGACGTTGGACACGTCATCGGTGAAAGCCTTCTTCAGGCTGGCGGGAGTCGGGAACAGTCCGTAGGTGGCATGACTGGGGCCGCCGGGTCGAGTGTTCTGCCCACAGGACACCATGGCCACCGCGTTTACCCATATGCTGTCCGACCCGGGAGTGGCCGGCGTACACACGCCGGCAGGGTAGCCGGACGGGAGCAGGCTAAGCAGTCGGGCCTGGTCATTGCTGGGAGCTTCGGCGGATGCCGGTGCGGTTTTTCCCGCGCCTGTCTTTGAATGCTGCTGTCCGGAAGGTTTCGTCGTCAGCCAGATGCCGACAGCGGCGACGGCGACCACGACACCGACGCCGGCCGCCGCCAGGATGGGCCAGAGTTTGCGTTTGCCTGGCGGTCCCGGCTGGTCCGATTCGACGACGCCGGGCGCGGTCAGTGGTGGCGGTGGACTGTCCGACTGGGTGTCTTGTGGCTTCGCCGAGGTTTCGCTGCGGCGCAGGATGGTCGCGGCACGGTCGCGCTCCGGTCTGGAAAGCGCGTCGTGTGCGGCCTCGGCCAGGTCGCCGGCGCTGGCATAGCGCTCGATGGGGTTCTTGGCCATGCCGCCCTCGATCACGGCGTCGAATGCCGTATCCACCCCGAAGCCTTGCGCGCTGGGCCGGGGGATGGGTTCCATCATGTGCGAGGTGATCAGCACGCCGGTGCTTTCGGCGTGATAGGGCGGTGACCCGGTCAAGCACTCGTACAGCACACAGGCCAACGCGTAGACATCGGCGCGAGGAGTCACCTCGTCACTCGAAAACCGTTCGGGTGCCATGTATTTCCAGGTGCCCACCGCGGTGCCCATTTGGGTGAGCTTCTCATCGGTTTTCGCGCTCGCGATTCCAAAGTCGACCAGATACGCGAAATCGTTTCCGGTGATCAAAATGTTCTGCGGCTTGACGTCGCGGTGCGTCACCCCGGCGGCATGCGCGGCATCCAGCGCCGAGGCGACCTGGTGGACGATCGCCACCGCCCGCGGCGCAGGCAACGCCCCGTCGCGCTCGAGCAGGCTGCCCAGGTCGATGCCTTCGATGAGGCGCATCTCCAAATACAGTTGCCCGTCGATTTCGCCGTAGTCGTGGATCGGGACCACATGGGGTTCCAGCAGACGGCCGGTGATGCGGGCCTCGCGCTCCATCCGCTTGCGAAACACCGGGTCCTGGCTGAACGCAACCGACATCAGTTTGAGCGCTACCGTCCACTCTTTGACGGTGTGCTCGGCTTCGTAGACCTCGCCCATCCCGCCGCGGCCCAGCAGCCGTTTGAGGTAGTAGGGACCGAACATCGTCCCCGACCGCGAGCCGTGCGCGCCGGTCATCGCTGACTCCTGTTCACGGTCTGGCAACCATGACGGTAAGCCCCGACCAATCTCACCGCTCGAAAACTACAACATCGCGGTGGCGCATGCGCGATCGTGCGACCTGCACGGGTGCCGGTGTTTTCGCGCCGGCCACCGATGTTCACGGTTGCGACCTGGGACTACCCGAGCAGCTTGGTCAGCCAGGTCGCGTCTTGGTAATTGATGGACTTGGTGCCGTCCCAGACGAACGGTGTGCCAGAGGCATTGAACCCAGCCAGCGTCGCGTCGCCGGCCTGGGCTTTTGCCTTGGCGGTGGCCATGTCATCACCCGATTTGATGCAGTTGATCACGTCGGCGTCGACGCCGACCGTCTTGGCCAATTGCGCTAATTCGCCATCGGTCCGGTCTTCTGCGGCGCCTTCTTGCGGCTGAAAGGCGCTGGTGAAGATCCCCGAGTAGAAGCTCATGTAGAGCTTGGGATCGTTCTGGGCCGCGACGCAATAGGTCGCCGCCACCGCGCGAGTCGAGTAGTTCTGACTGTGCGACTTGTCGTCGAGGAAGTTCAGCAGGTGATAGCGCACCGCGAGTTTCTTGTTGTTCACTGCGGTTTCGATGTCACCCGCGTTCGACCGGATGAAGCTGCCGCATGGCGGGCAGATCGGCTCGTTGAAGATGTCGATCGTTACCGGCGCTGCCGAACTGCCCACCAGCACACCGTCATCGAGGATGCGGAGCTCGACCGTGTCGGGCGCCACGGGCGGTTTCGACCCGCCCGGCCCCGACGACCGCCACGGTTGGGCGACGACGAGGACCGCGCCCACCACCGCGACGACGACGAAAGCCGCAAGGCTGACCCAGAGCCAAGCGTGACGCGCTCGCCGGGGAGACGGTTGCCCCCACGACGGCGCCACCACGCTGCCGGCATCGCCGGTGCCCCAACCGGGAGCGCCGGGCCATCCAGTCGGCGCTGCGATCGGCCCGCTCGAAGGAAATGGTGACCCGGTTGCCGATGCAGGCCAACCCGGGCCCTGCGGCGGAGTCTGGCCCGCCATGGCAGGGGGAGCGGGCGGAAAGCCGGCGGGCGCCTGACCCGCGAACGCGGCCGGTAGTTCGGCGGCCTGGCTGCGCTGCAAGATGTCGGTCGCCCGATCCTGGTCGGGCGTGGCCAGGGCCGCGTACGCGGCCGCCGACAGATCGCCGCAGGTCGGAAAGCGGTCCAGCGGGTCCTTGGCCATGCCGCGCGCGATCACCTGGTCGAAGGCGGCCGGAATGCCGGGCCGCGTTGCACTGGGCCGCGGGATCGCCTGGTGCAGGTGTGCGCTCATCACGCTGATCTGATCACCCTGGTACGGCGGGGATCCGGTCAAGCACTCATACAGGACGCAGGCCAACGCATAGATGTCGGCTCGGTAGGTGACGTCGGCGTCGCTGAACCGTTCCGGGGCCATGTACTTGAAGGTGCCCACCGTGGTGCCGAACTGAGTCAGCTTCTCGTCGGAGGTGGCGCTGGCGATACCGAAGTCGACCAGATAGGCGAAGTCATCCGCGCTGACCAGAATGTTCTCCGGTTTGACGTCGCGATGCGTCACACCGGCAGCGTGCGCGGCGTCGAGCGCAGAGCCGATCTGGCGCACGATCGCCACAGCGCGGGGCGGAGTCAGGGGTCCGTACCGGCTCAAAATCGTGGCAACGTCCCGGCCGTCGATCAGGCGCATGTCGACATAGAGCTGCCCGTCGATCTCGCCGAAGTCGTGAATGGGCACGACGTGGGGTTCCTGCAGCCGCCCCGCGGTGCGGGCCTCGCGCTGCATGCGGGTGCGGAAGACCGGGTCGCTGGACAGCGTCTGAGACATCAGTTTCAGCGCGACGACCCGCTCGCGGACCGTGTCCTCGGCCTCATAGACGTCGCCCATCCCGCCGCGACCCACCAGTCGCCGCAGCAGGTAGGGCCCGAACTGCGAGCCCTCCCGCGAACCCGCGGTGTCACCCATTGCCGACTCCTCCGTGCCAGGCATAAGGCTAGTAGTTTGGGCCTGCCAGGGGCACGGTGAATAGACAGAATGCGGGCGAATTCGATATTCCGGGGCTTAAAACGCCGGTGGCGGTGGCAATGCCACCCGCGACATTCCCAAGTCGACCCCTAGGCGCAGTCGAAAACGCGGATGACCGGGCATCAGTCAATTCCTGCTCAGCGGTGCTCCTCGTCGCCGGTCCGGCGGTCGCTGAGGCCCTCCCTCGACAAAGCCCTGAGAAAGCCGTATGCGTGCATCCCGGTCTTACCGGGATTCTGGACGATCCATTCGTTGATGTTTCCCAGCGCCGTGGCTAAGTGGTCGCGTTTGATCCGCACCAGGTAGGTTTTTCGGTCGTCGTCGGGATCGTCGCTGGAGTTGGCTACCGCGACTGGATTTTTGAACGCGTACGCAATGCCGTGCACAGAATTGTGGTTAAGTGCCCAGCGAAGTTCGTTGGGACGCAGTCCGTTCACCGCGATGTTGCGGTAGCCGTTATCGTCGTCTGAATTGCTCACCGGCTCGATGGTCCTCCTCTAGAAGCGCGAGAATGTAAATGACGGTGGGCGCAAGGTGATGTCGCACAGGCAATTCGATGACCGTTTGGACGTGTGTCACCACGCCGAAACCGGGCGCTTGCCTCGGACTTGCCCGTGGCACGCCGAATAGGGGATAGGCCCGGTCGTTCCCGCGGGCATTGCGCCGCCACATCAATCCACCGTGGCACAGCACCGCGGTTGGCGCCATCGCAGGAGAACAGCGCAGGTGGCGATGCAACCGTTGCGGGGCATCCGGTTTCGCAACTCAGCGGGCGCGAGCGTCGTAAAGTAACCCGCGACCCATCAACGTTGGCTGGGAGGACGCATGACCGAACGTATCGAGATTAAGCGAACGATTCCGGCACCGGCGACCGATATCTTCGGACTGTTGTGCGACCCGCAGGGCCATGTCGCCATCGACTCGACGGGGATGCTCCAAGACGCCGACGGCGATCCGGTTGGTGCGGCCGGCGACACCTTCGTCGTCCACATGGACCGTGAGGCACTCAACGACTACCCGCAGTTCGGCAAGTACGACGTCACCGTCGAGATCAAGGAGTTCGAACCGGACCGACTGCTCTCGTGGACGGTTCTCGGTCAGCTTCGCCCCCAGATCGGCCACGTCTACGGCTTCCGGCTCGAGCCGACCGAGGATGCGGCGGCCACCGTCGTCACCTCGTTCTACGACTGGTCGAAGATCGACCCGAAGTGGCGCGAAGCCGGAATTTTCCCGGTGATCTCCGAGGGCGCACTGCGGGCGACGCTGGGCATTCTCGACCGCACCGTCCGCCGGGGATACCCCCAGGGTTAACCGCTGCCGGCGGGCTCGGCGCACGCCGGAGCAGGTGGTGATCAGCGGCGATACTTCAAGAACAGGTAGTCGTCGTAGACCAATGCATGCTCGAGGCGCAACGTGGCGGGCAGCGGCAATCGTGATGGCTGCCGTCGGTGGCCCACGGGTTGGCTCGCCGCCAGCTTGGGGGCGAGCGTTATGCAGACCTCCACGACGACGTCGGCGTTCACGAGTTCGTCGAGGAGTGTCGGTCCGCCCTCGCAGAGGACCCGGGACAGCCCGTGCGCGCGCAGCAGTGCAACGGCCCGCCCCACATCCACGGTGTCCTCACCCGCCACCAAAACACCGCATCGTTGGTCGCTGGTGCTGTTGTGCCGCGCGGCGGACTCCGCGCAGGTCACCAGCAGTGGCGGCTGGCCCGGATCGCTGACCAGTCTGGTCGGCAGTTCTCCGGTCTGGCTGATCACGGCGATGGGGGGCGGCTTGCTCCTGCCTGCCCGCTGCCGTTGGGCGTGTTGCGTGTCGCTGAGCTGCACCGGGCCGTAGTTCTCGGCGCGCGCGGTGGCCGCGCCGACCAGAACGACGTCGGCGAACCCCCGCAGGATCTTCAGCAGCTGTTGGTCGGTCTCACTCGATAGCGGCGCGGCGCGACCGCCGAACACGGCGGCACCGTCGGCGCTGTAGATCATGTTGACGCGCACCCCCTCCGGGGGCTCGGCGTAGCACGACGCGAGTTCAGAGACGTCGCCGACCGTGCCCACGCGCGGAGAATCGTTCACCGGGTCCGCCTGCTGGCGGTGGTGGTCGGATGCGGTCATGCCTCGTGGCCCGGGTCCAGCGAGCGCACATCGTCAAAGGTCACCCATTGCTCCTCTTCAGCCGGTGGGTCGCCATCCAGCGGTTCCAGCAGATGCCCGACGTGATCGCCGAGCGAAAAGCGATCGAGGATCTTGCCTACGAACCAGGCGGCCGCATCGTCGAGGATGGGCAGCTGTGCTGGGCCGCGATGCCACCGGCAACGGTCGAATTTGTTGGTCTCGTCTCCGGTCTGACTGCCGAACAGTTCGACGATGTCGATGTGTTCGATATCGAACACATGTACCGCCAGATGCGTGGCGTTGGCGGCCACGCGGAAGGTGTGGTTCTGCGGGGACAGGCCGACCAGGAAGCGAGGCGGACGGATGCTGGCCTGGCAGGCGAAGCCCACCAGGCAGCCGGCCGTGCTGCCGTTGGCCTGCGTGGTGACGACGAACATCGGATAGTTGAGCAGGGCCACCAACTTTTCGAATGCGCTAACCCCCGGCTCGCTCACCCGCTCACTATTCCCACTCAGCCCGAATTGGAATCACACCGACGGCAGTAGCCGGGGTGAGCGGAGCACGGCGGCGGAGCCGTCGCAGCACTGATCGTCTGCAGGCGAATGGACGGTTCAGGCAGGATTCAACGATTCTGTGTTGTCGCTGAGAGTGGCCTGCCGAATCACCTTGTGTACGAAGCCTAGTTTCCGGATCACCGGCGGCGGGATTTCGAAGGGGTAGAGCGGCTGCTTGCCCATCGCGGTGTTGATGCGGTTGAAGAACAGCGCCAACCACTTCCAGTCATAGAGCAGTTGCTCGATGGGGGCATCGGCGTAGGAGGCGAGCGGAACGATGTCGCGGGGAACGGCGACGGGTGTGCGATCGGCAGCCAGAATCAATCCGGCCTCGCGCACGGTGTTGATCGTGTCGGTGATGTGCAGATAGTGCGCAAAGCATTCCGCGAAGTCCTCCCACGGATGCATCGTCGCGTACTCCGAGATGAACGACTCGTTCCAGTTCTCGGGTGACCCGAATTGGTAGTGACGGGAAATCTCGGCTTGATAGTCGGCGCGTTCGTCACCGAAGAGTTCCCGGCATTCGTCGAGATTGCGCATGTCCGGGCCGGTCTCGACCAAGAGGTTCTGGTAGTAGTGACCGACCTCGTGCCGAAAGTGCCCCAGCATCGTGCGGTACGGCTCGCCGAGGTGTACCCGCAGTGATTCCCGATACGCGTCCAGGGACTCCGTCAGGTCGATCGTGATTACCCCGCCCGCATGGCCGATCACGACTTTCTCGCCTGTGCTGTAACTGGACAGCAGGTCAAAGGCCAGCCCGCCATCGACCCGCCAGAAGGGATGTACCGGAAGCCCGAGGTCCAACAGCTGATAGGTGAGTCTGCGCAGGTTCACCGCGGTGGACACCAGCTTCTCGACCGCAATGGTGTCATCGGCTGCCGGCTCCCGCCGGATCAGGGAATCGGGCAGGCAACGTCCCCGGCTTGCGTGATCCGGCTGCTCCTCGGGCACTAGCCAATTGCAGTCAAGGTCGGTCGCTTTGGTGCACGCGATCCAGCGGCGATCGTCGACGATTGCGGCACCGGATGCGGTCGCGACCATGGCCATTGACGGCGCGTGAAATCCCAACGCGGCCTGGCAATTCGGGCAACGCTGCGATTCGAACGTCACGAACCCGTGGCACACCGGGCAGGCGAATGCGCGCACGTGACCATCGTGGCATACAACCAGTTCGAACAGCAGCCGTCACGGTCATGGTTTCGGGCGCGCAGGCGACTAACGAAGCGGGTTGTTTTCTCGTACGCCGCGATACATGCCCCAGCGGACGAGCCCCGGCATCACTATCCGTTTGACCGACCAAGCCGGAAGCCGGAACGCGTGGCCGGTGGGCAGGAAGACCTCCAGCCCGTCGGCCTGGATCCCTACGAGCGAGCCCCATCGCCGTCCCGGCGTCCGATAGGTGCGCAGCCGGCGGCCCGTGAATTCGGCACGAATGTTGTGGGCCACCAGCGAATCCCCGCGATTGCGGGCCGAGCTGCGCAGGGGGTCGCTCGCGGCGACGTCTCCGACGGCGAAGACACCCCGATGGCCGGGGACTTCCAGCTCGGGAGTCACGCGCACGAAGCCGTTTTCGTCGAGCAATTCGCGGGGCAACCAGTCGGTGTTGGGTTGCACCCGGCCCACCGCCCAGAGCACCGCGTCTGCGGTGGCCGGCGGTTGGCCGGTGCTCCAGCTGATGGGCGCACTGGTGATCTCCTGGCCGGCGGAGCCGTTCGAGATCACCGCGCGGTGCCCGGGATGCACACCCACGCCCAATTCGGTGAGCCGGCCACGGATCCGCTTCCAGATCCGGGGGTGATAGGCGCCCAAAGCCGCCTCGCCGGGGAAGTACAGGTCGATCCGCTTGTCCGGCCACGTGTTTGCGATATTCACGGCGCTGCTGACTGCCGCGGCTCCGCCACCGACGACGATCACCGAGCCGGCGGTGGCCAGGCGGTTGTGCGCGGCGTGCAGGCCCGCGCCGATCTCGTCGGCCGATTGCACGGTCGGTTGACGCCAGAAACCGTTGGTGACGCCGGTCGAGATCACCAGCGCATCGAACTGCTCGGCGATGGTCTCGCCGTCGCCGCCGCGCCCGAACACCGTTCGGGTAGCCAAGTCCACTCCGGTCAACGTGGCCTGAATCGTGCGCACTTGATCCAAACCGCGGAAGCGGTCGAACGGAATCCAGTAGTCGCGTGCCCAGTCGTTGGGGCGGGAGAGTCGGACGCCGAGTTCCTGGCCGCTTACCAGCGCGGACTTGACCGAGATTCCGACGACGTCGGCGTGCCGGGACAGACGGATCGCGGTCAACAGACCTACGTCTCCCAGCCCCGCGACGACGACGCGCTTGCGCGGCGCCACTATATCGAATTCCGTTCTGCTGCAAGGGGTTTACGCGGCGATGGACGCGTGGGCCTGCCGACGGTGGAATTCATGCGGGCCTCCTCGCACGCAACGCCCGGCTGCCCTGGCCCTCGGTCGCGGTCGGCAAAACTGTAACACGTTCTATTGGGCGACCAGGGGCGCCGTCCTCGGTCGCGGGGAACCCAGGCGCGGCATGAGAATTGGTGGTTCACTGGGCCGATCGGCACCATGCTCAGATCCCGGATCGCTACCGCTGCGCGCACGACCGTGGTCGTCGCTTTCCTCGGCGTGGCCGGTGTGCCCGGAGTTTCGGGGTGTCACTCGACGACGGCATCAAGGTCGTCGATCACGTCGACGACCGTCAGCGCCGGCAGCTACGGCGATCCGGCTGCGGCTGCCAAGTTTTGGCGGCAGCAGTCGATGGAGGACAACTGTGGGCTGATGTCGGTGGCCGACGTGGTCGGTGAAATCACCGGGAAAGAACCGACGGAACAGCAGATGATCACGCTGTCGCAGAACACTCCGTCGGGCACCAATCCGGGGCCGATTTACGCGCCCTCGGCCGATCCGAGCCACGAAAACGGCAACGGCGGCGTCGAAATGGCGGACCTCGTCGTGCTGCTCGACCACTACGGCATCAAGTCAACGCTGTACTGGACCGCGCACCCGGAGACGACCGGCATGCCGGCGCTGCAGCGGTACCTGCGCACCGGGCGCAAGGCGATCGCCTGGGTCAATTCCGCGGTCATCTGGAACACCAGCGACCAGCGCACGAAGGCCGATCACTATCTTGTCGTCACCGGGATCGATACCGATAAGCAGCTCGTTCACTTGAACGACCCTGGCGCCGACCATGCTGACGAGCAGGTTAGCGTCGCCACCTTCACGACTGCCTGGAACCCGGGCGAGGAATCGATCGTCGTCACCGCGCCGGGCGGCTGAGCCTCACGTCTTCGCCGTTTCACGGGTTCTCGGCCACTAGCATTAGCCAGCGGTCCGTCCGCCCGCCGCAGCGGTTCGGGTGACGGATCACCGTGGCAGAGGAAAGGACGGCTCACGATGACGACACAAGCCGACGGCCATCGACACAGCCCACAATTGATTCCGCGCCGGCTGCTGCGCAGCGGACAGTTCCACCACCCCGCCGTGCTGGAGGAAGCCAAACGGCGCAGCGACGATCTTCAGCTGCGCTTGGCCGACCGGATCACGGCGTTCGCCGGGTCGATGAATTTCGTCTGGCTTCACGCGGCCTTGTTCGGCGTGTGGATGCTGTTCGTGGAACGCAATCCATGGCCGACGCTGACCCTGGTCGTGTCCCTCGAAGCGATCTTCCTGTCGACCTTCGTGATGATCGGCCAGAACCGTCAGGCGGCGTTCCAGCAAGCCAGGGCCGACCATGACTTTGTGACTCAGGAGTTGGAGTTGAAGACCAACACCGAGCTCACCCGCGAGATTCACGTGCTCACAGAGGAATTGCACCGCCGGTTTATCCAGTCCACGCCCGAGCGGCCTGCTTAGCCGAAGAACCGAAAAGGATTGGTAGAGCAGATGGTCGCGGGCCGCGAATCGTGTGGGGGACAGATGGTCGAGTTAGAGCAGACGGTGCGCCCTCGTGTGCAAGCCGTCTTGCGCACGGTGGCGCGTGCGTCGGCACCACGTCCCGCCGCGGCCAAACGCGCCGCCAAGGATTTGCAACGAGACCTCGGGCCGGCCGTTGTCGCGGAAATCCGGTGGGCGTTCACCCCGCCGCGCACCTGGTTGATGGGCGTGGTGGCCAACCTGGTCTTCGCCGTGGGCTGGTTGGTGGTGCAGCCGCTGACGCCCGGCCGCCACCAGGACTGGGTAGTCCTGGTCGGCACGTACTTCTCGTCGTGGATCCTCGCCGACGTCACCACCACCAACCTGCTCGGCGCCGATCACTATCGCGTCCTTCAGGCATTGTCCGCGGGGGCGCCCTTCTGGCGGGTGCTGCTGATCAAGAACCTGGCCCTGCTCGTGATCGTCGGGCTGCCGACCCTGGTGACGGCGATGGTGTTGACGCTCTGGCTGGAAACCCCAGCGCGCCTGGCCATCACGATCCCTACCGTCGCGGTGCCCATCGTGTCCTGGCTCGGGGTGGGCAACGTGTTCTCGGTGTTGCACCCGGTCAGCGTCGAACCGCTGATTCGGCGGTGGCGGCAGCGCGGCGACCGTCGCCGCACCCGCGGCTGGATCACCGCGCTCACCCTGCCCTACGCGCTCTACTACGTCGCCGACCCGATGAACGGCGTGGAGCACAACGTGTTGTGGAAGCAGATTCCCTCGCTGATCTGGCCGGTGTTCGGTCGCGATACGAAAAGCTTTGTGCACCTGGCTATTGCGGTGTCGGTGTGGGTGGCGGGAAGTGTCGTGGCAGTACTCTGGGTGCACAAACGCGGTCTGCGGATCAGGTGATCTGCTAGCCAGCGACAGCTAACGAACGTTCGGCTTGACCTCTTCGATAACCCACTGCGCGTAATCGAGATACTCGTCGACGCCTCCGACAGCGGGAATCGGGACGGCGCTGACCGTCACGCCCTGCTCGGCGAGCCAGTTCAACCGGTCGATGATCTGCTGGGCACTCATGCCCGGCCGGTCGCCCGAGCCCTTGCGGATCACGTGCCCCTCGCCGACCCGATTGGTGCCCATGCCGTGCATCACGTCGAATGGCCGACCGTCATAGCAAGGTTGGGACTTGATGTAGTCCAGCCTCTCGGCGATCTGCTCGGGCGTCGTCAGAAAGGGCCACCACCCGGATGCATACTTTGCCGCTCTGCGCAGGGCCGCGTCGGCATCGCCGCCGATCCAGATCGGAAGGTGAGGTTTCTGAACGGGTTTCGGCTCGAATGCGATGTTGTCGAACGACACGTAGCGGCCATCGAACTGGGGTGTGTCGCTGGTCCATAATTCGACGATCGCGGCCAGGTATTCGTCGGCGATGCGGCCTCGCTCGTGAAAGGGCACGCGCAAGAGTTCGAACTCCCGTGCCAGCCAACCGACTCCGAAGGTGACCATCATCCGGCCCCCACTCATCCAGTCGGCGGTCGCCAGCGCCTTGGCCAGGACGATCGGATGCTGCAGCGGCAAGATGGTGACGCAGGAATTGACGGCGATGCGTTCGGTCGCTCCGGCAACATAGGCCTGCGCGACGGTCGAGTGCAGATAGTGCGGTCCGGACAAATCGACATGCTCGGCGGGAATGACGAGATGCTCTGGGATGGCGATCATGTCGTAGCCCCAGCGGTCGGCGCATTTCGCCATTCGGGTTTGGTCGCCTCCGGTGACCGTTGGTTCCCAGGACTGCATGGTGGCCCTGAGGCGGAGCATATGCGGAAGAGGGAAGACGAATTTCACGCAGGAACTCCTTCTCAAGCACGGCCGACAAGGAAATCAAAGCTCACTGCGCGCCGGCCGTCACCGTAAATCGTTCACATTGCAATGTCCCGGCCAGCGGTCAGTGTCACCCAATCGGGTCTTCCGCCTTGTTAACCTGGCGACGTGGCGCAGACCAGCGGAAAGCCGACGAAGGCGGCGCTTGCCGGCACCAGCTGGGCGCTGCTGGGCATGATGTCCTACGAAGAGGAAGTCTCTGGCTACGACCTGAAGAAGTGGATCGACTGGAGCGTTGACCTCTATTACTGGAGCCCGTCGTTCAGCCAGATCTACACCGAGCTGAAGAAGCTGGAAGCGCTTGGCCTGGTCACCTCACGCGTCGAGCGCGACGAAGGCACCCGCAGCCGCCGGCTCTACAAAATCACCCCGGCGGGGATGGACGCGGTCACCGAGTGGACCAATCACGCACCCGT
>NZ_JBVAXR010000051.1:0-24900 GCF_055419445.1 Mycobacterium sp. IDUB_19
GAAGGGATTAGCTCCTTGACGGACCCGTCGGCGACCGCTCCATCGCAGCAGACCCAGAAGTTTATTCAATCCCAAAAGCCCGTTTCAACGCTGCCCAAAAGCAACGGCGAGCGCGCCGACACCGGTTCGCCGGCGCGCTCGGGCTTCCGCCCGGATATCGAGGGCTTGCGTGCCGTCGCTGTGTTGGGCGTGGTCCTCTTTCACGCGGGTGTGCCTGGAGTTGATGGTGGGTTCATCGGCGTCGACGTGTTCTTCGTCATCTCAGGGTTTCTTATTACGGGTTTGCTCTGGCGAGAAGTAAGCACTGCCGGGACCATCCGGCTCCGCCGTTTCTACGGAGCGCGCGCTCGGCGATTACTGCCGGCGTCAGCGACGGTGGGCGTCATTACGGCGATCGCTTCGTTCCTCCTGCTACCCCCATTGCTGA
Source organism: Mycobacterium sp. IDUB_19 (assembly GCF_055419445.1). NCBI lineage: Bacteria > Bacillati > Actinomycetota > Actinomycetes > Mycobacteriales > Mycobacteriaceae > Mycobacterium > Mycobacterium sp. IDUB_19. The sequence continues at coordinate 428 of NZ_JBVAXR010000051.1, forward strand.
TCCCGCCCGTCCTCCTGGACGGCATCACCAGCGCGCTGTACGTCGGCAACTGCTGGTTCTTTCTGGAGGCCACCGACTACTTTTCCGACAGCGCCACCGCGTCGCCGTTCCTGCATTATTGGTCTCTGGGCGTCGAGGAGCAGGTCTATTTTGTGTGGCCGGCCATCATGCTCGGTGCGGCGTGGGTTATTCGCCGGGCGCGTCGACGGACGGGCGCCAGTGTCACTTCCTCGAAGACCCCGTACGTTGTCATCCTTGTAGTGATCGGGGTGGTGTCGTTCGCGGCGGCGCTGTTGGTCACTCGCCTGTGGCCTCCCGCGGGGTTCTTCTTGATGCCCACCCGAGCCTGGGAGTTGGCCGCCGGTGGGTTGGTGGCCCTCACGGCCGGCCAGTGGCGCCGCTTGCCGCCACTACCCGCCGCGGCCGCAGGATGGGCGGGACTGGGCGCGATCCTGCTGTCCTGCGTTCTATTGAGCCCGGCCATGCAATATCCGGGTATCGCCACGCTTGTTCCCGTGCTCGGCACGGCGCTGGTCATCGGTGCGGGGTGTGCCACACCGACCCAGGGAGCGGGGCGTGCGCTGTCGTTGGCGCCGATGCGAGCGATCGGCCGGGTGTCTTACTCGTGGTATCTGTGGCACTGGCCGGTGCTGCTGCTCGCAGCGCCGTTGCTCGGCCACCCGCTGGGGCTGACAGGCAGGTTGGCGACCGTCGTTGTTTCCGCCGGCCTGGCCGTGCTCACCCTGCGTTTCATCGAGAACCCCTTCCGATTCTCCGCTGCCGTGAATCGCTCTGGCGGCCGCAGTCTCGCGGTCGGCGGCATCGCCACGGTGGTGGCGGTGTGCGCGAGCGTCGTGCTGCTGGTGTTGGTGCCCCTCCCGGTCGGCCGCGGTCCGGCGGCGCCGACACTCGCGGTGACGGTGGTACCTCCCACGGCGGGCGGAAGTGCTGAGCTGTACGACGCGGCGGTCCAGCAGGCGTTCGGGCAAGTGCAGGCCGCGGTCGCGGCGTCGGCAAACGTGAGGGCCGTACCGTCGAACCTTGAACCGCCCCTTGCCAACGCGACAGCCGAACAATCGGCCATGTTCGGCCGAGCTTGTATGCGCGATTTTTTCCAAGTCGACCAGCCCGAGTGCGCCACAGGGGACACCGCATCACGGACGACGGTTGCCCTCGTCGGCGACTCGAACGCCGCGATGTGGGAACCCGCATTCGAGGAAGTCGCCGTGCAGCGGCACTGGCGGCTGGAGAGCCTGGATAAGGTCGGCTGCCCACTGTTCGACTTGCGCCTCAGCACCCCACACCTGCGACGGGAGTACACGGAGTGCGAACAGTGGCGCGGTCGGGTCATTGACCGGCTAAAGGCCGACCACCCGCGATTGATCGCGCTTAGCATCTCGCGCACCTACGGAAACCAAGGTTTCACGGCATTCGATCCGGCGTGGGTCGCCGCTCTGACCCGCCTAGTTCAGGAACTGCGCGGCACTGGTGCGGAGGTATTGGTGCTCGGACCGATCCCGGATCCGCAGTCAAAGGTGCCGGTCTGCCTCTCGGGTCACCTCGACGATGCGACGGCCTGTTCGCCGACAAGGTCTACAGCGGTGAACGACCACGGCATCGCGGCTGAGACCGTCGCCACCAAGGCGGAAGGTGGACAATACGCTGATCTCACCGCGCTGTTCTGCACCCTCGAGCGCTGCCCCGTCATCGTGGGCAACACTCTGGTGTACCTCGACGAAGTGCACCTGAGCTTCGAATACTCTCGGCTGCTGGCGCCGGTGATGGGCCTGCTCGCCGACCGAACCCTCGCACGCAACTGACCTATGTCGGCCAGGGCTGCCTAGGCTTCCTGCCATGGGTTCCCGGCGACGCGCGACCGAATTGGTGAGCACAGGCGCGCGCGCCCTGGCGGCTCGGGCGCTCGCAGAAGACCGGGTACTCGTCACCGGCGCGTCGGGCTGGCTGGGGAGGACGGCACTCGACCTGCTTGCTCCGCTGGACGTCCCCACGCTGGCCCTGGCGAGCCGGGGGCGGAAAATGCGGGTCGCTGATCGCGAAATCGAGTGCCGCGAGTGGGACCCTTTGGAAGTTGCCGCCTTCGCGCCAACTGTCGTGCTGGACTGCGCCTTTCTGACGCGGGACAGGGTTGCGGGCATGCCTCTCGGCGAGTACGTCGCCGTCAACCGCGGCCTGACCGACCGCCTGGTGTACGCGACGCAGCTGCCGGCCGTACGCCTGGCACTCACCGTCTCCAGCGGGGCGGCGGTGTACCCCCATGACGCGCTCAATGGGTCAATCGAGGACAATCCTTACGGCTACCTCAAGCGCGAGGCCGAGCAGCGTCTGGCGCAGGCTGCGAGCGACAGCGGGGTGGTGTCAGTTGTCGCACGCGCTTGGAGTATCTCAGGTGCCCACGTGCAAAGTCCGCAGAACTACGCATTGGGTTCGATGATTCGGGCGGCTGACTCGGGGGAGATCCGAATTATGGCGCGCCGGCCGGTGTTTCGCCGCTACGTACTCGCCGAGGAGCTACTCGCGCTGGGCATCGCCGAGGGCAGCGTCGGGTCTTGCACGATCGACAGCGGCGGCGAGTTGGTCGAGATGGCAGAGCTTGCCAGTCGGGTCGCTCAAGTAGTGCGCCCGGATGCGGCAATAAGCCGTGAGACGGTCGGTGGCGGCGATCCGGATCGGTACCACTCCGACGGTCAGGACTGGGAAAGGCGTTGTCAGAATTGGCATTTCGCGACCATGCCCCTCGACCGTCAAATCGAGATCACCGCCCGCGGGGTGCTGGGCCGAGGTTGATGGTGCTGCCGGCTTAGAGCTGGCCGGCCATGACCGCGAGTCCGCGCAGCGCCATGTCCCCTTCGGGTGCCACCTTTGCGGGGCGGCTTAGGCCCCACTGGATTGCGTCGCGCAGTGGGGCGAAACGCTGTGCAACGCCCCCGCAGAAGAGGAGCTCATCCATCGGTTGGAATCCGACGTCCGGTGCCGAGTCGACGTAGGGCGCGGCGATTCCCGCTACGAGTGCTCGTAGCAGGTCTTCGGCGGTGTGCGCATCCGTGATGCCGGACCACCCACCGCCCCCGGCGTGGTGAAACATTGGGCGCGCGTGGGGGAGCGAGTGGTGTGCGGGCGTGGCAGCGGCCTGAGTAGCCCACTCCCACGTGTCGTCGTCAGCGTGACCGCGTGACAGCAATGCGACACCGTGCGTTAGCGCCCGCCCTGCCGGAAGGTGAGTCCTGGTGTGCAGCAGCAGTCCGTCGAAATACGGTCGGGTCTGGCAACGGTTTCCGGCATGAGTGTCGGCGAGGCGGGCCACCTGACCCCCGGTCGAGATGTTGAAGGCGGTAACGCCCGGACAGAGTCCGGCCCCGAGCAATGCCGCTTGCTGATCGCCCACCGGAGAAAATACGGCAGCGCCCGAACTGCGGTGCATGCCTACCACTTCCGGCGTCGACGACACTCGTGGGAACTGGAGTCGTGCCTTGCCGCCGACCGATGCGGTGACTTGCTCAGACCACGTTCCAGCGCGGAGGTCGAACATTCCGGAGGCGGCCGCGTCGGTGACGTGCTGCACGAATGCCGGTTTGGTGGTCAGCGCCGCGGCAACCCAAGACAACAGGCTGTGCACCCGAAGACAACCGTCGAAGGCCGCGAGCTCAGTTGCATAGATACCCGCAGCCGGTAGACCCGACCGCAGCTCATTTCCCGCTGCATGCCAGGTTTCCGGCGATTGTGTGTTGCGCAGTTCGTCAAGGTGCGAGATGTCGTTGCGCGCCAGCAGGGCGCGGTTGTCCTGGAAGGTGGCCAGCGGTAGGTACGGCACGTTGTGCTCGTCGGTCAGCGTCCAGCCGTGCATTTGGCCGCTCAGCAGGATCCGCTCCGGGTTGTCGGCCAATGGCAGAACGGACCCGATTGCCTCTTCGGCCGCGGCTAGCACTAAGGCGGGATCGACCGTTCGATACGGACCGTCGAGCGATAAAAACGGGGGAAAGTCGAATTTGCTTTCCGCGACGATGCTTTCGCCTGCGCGCAGGACCGCGACCTTGACGTAGGTCGCACCGAGGTCAACGAGCAGCGAAGAGCGGCTCGTCATCCAGGTATTCCGAGACCTCGGCCACAAGTGAGTCGTCGAGTGGTTTCGGCACAATCCTCAGGTCGCCCTCGTCATGCAGTACCGAAAAGTACATGACGCCCTTACGAACTTTCTTGTCGCGCTTGAGCGTATCCACGAGCTCCTGGGCCGACGGAATAGTTGGGATCGTGTAGTCGGTGTTGGCGATAAGGGCGGTTCGCACCCGTGCGCGCGTTTGCGGGTTTGTCAGGCCCCACTTCACCCCGAGAAAGTTGATCAGGTCCATGCCCCACATCACCGCGATTCCGTGCGGAACTTCGTTGTGGGTCAGCGCTTCCAGCGCATGGCCGAAGCTATGACCGTAGTTGAGCACGCGCCGCAAGTCCGACTCGTGCTCGTCCTGCTCGATGACTAGCCTCTTGCTCTCCAGTGCCCTACGGATCATCTCCAACTGGCGCGGATTTCGGTGGCCTCCGTCCTGTAACGCGTCGACGAGTTCTTCGAAGAATGCACCGTCATTGGTGAGCGCGAGTTTGTAGATCTCGCCGTAGCCCGAGTCCAGTTCAACTTGCGGCAGGCTGGTCAGGAACTCGGAGCAGATCACCACATGGCTGGGCGAGTGGAATACGCCGAGCTGGTTCTTCAGCGGCAACACGTTGATACTGGATTTCGCCCCGATGCAGCTGTCCGCCTGACTGAGCAGGGTGGTCGGCACGTACGTCCACCCCACGCCGCGGTAGTAGACGTGGGAGGCGAAAGTCGCGACATCCTGTATGACGCCTCCACCGATGGCCACGATGTGTGCCGAGCGGGTCGCCTTGTTCTCCAGCAGCCAGTCGATGAAACGGCTCACGCCGACAAGGGTTTTGGTCTCTTCGTCCGCCGTCGCCCGATAGGTGGGGTACTTCAACAGCCCGTCTAGAGCGTGGCCGTAGATGTCAACCAGCAATTCGTCGATGATGACGAACGTCTCCGGGCGGCCGTCAACGAGCGCGGGTACCTGCGCGACGTCATTGACGAAGTCCACAGGGTAGTCACCCTGCTCGGACTTGATGATCATCCGATCCTGGGTCATACGCACAGAAAACCTCCGTCGATCGCGATGGTCTGTCCAGTGATATAGGAATTCTCCGCGGATGTCAGCCAGGAAATAAAGAGTGCAATCTCCTCAGGCTCGGCCAGTCGCCCGACTGGGATGCGTGCAGCCAGATCGTCGAGCTGCTTCGCGTCGTTGTTCTGGTATGTCAGATCGGTGAGTACGAACCCGGGGGCAACACAGTTCGCTATCACGCCGAAAGGACCGTACTCCACAGCGACGGACCGCACTACTTCCTCGATCGCCGCCTTCGACGAACTGTAGGCAACCCGCCCGGTTCGAGCCCTGTGTGCGTAGACGCTCGAGACTGCGACCACTCTGCCGTAGCGGGCGGCCGCCATCTGTGGCAGCAATCCTTGCAGGAGTTGAAGATTGGAGCTGACATTGACTTGCTGGGTGCTTGACCAGTTCTCCGCCGAAATCTCCTGCAGGGGTTCAGGGTTATTGATCCCGGCGTTGAGTACCAAGATGTCGACTGTCTCGTCCAGCTTGCTGAGATAGGCGGAGACGGATTCAGATTCGGCGAGATCGAGTTCCTGGCGGCCGGGCCGCAGCACTCGAACTCCTTTCGACTCCAATGTGTCGGCGACGCTGCGGCCGATTCCCCGCGCGGCGCCGGTGACGAGAGCCGTGGAATTCACGTGTCGTCAGAACCCGCGATCGCGGACGACACTGCGTCGCTGGCCGGACCCGGTCACGCTCATCCTCCCCTTCCTACGCGTGCACAATAGGCTACAGCGTAACCAGCCGCTGGACGCCTGACATTCTGTGCTCAGGCGCTGTTGGTGGATCAGCATGAAGCGGCAGGAAAGATCGTCAATGTCATGGCGGCGGGACAACTGGGGTACTAGATTATCCCCCGATGGTCGAGTTCGGCGCCTCGCTGGCGACGAACTATGTCGATCGATCGGAGGAAATTTGTCCGTGAGTCGGCCTGTCGAGGTGCTTCAGAGTGCGTTCATCGGGATCCGGCAGCAGTTTGTGGGGGTCGCTCAACAATCCGAACGCAATATCCTGCTCGGCACTGTCCTCCTGGCGGCGACCGTGTCGGCGGCAACGGGTTTCGTTCTTACGCAGTACTTCTCCGTTGACGTGCTTAGCTCTCTCCTCTACCCTCCTGACGACTGCTGGCTCGGTTGGCCCATAAACATCGGTCGGCACTGTTTCAACGATTACGGAATCATAGCCGCGACGGGGATGCGGTCGAATCCGTGGGAGCCCTACCCAATTTTGGTGCTTTCGCACTACGAATATCCTTCTCCCAATTATTACTTGGCGGCTGGGATGGTTCCGCACGTGGCCTTTGGGTTGCTGGGGAAATGGCTGGGTGCGCCGCGGCTCGGATTGCTCGGTTACATGAGCGTTTTGACTGTCGCATGCCTTACTCCCGCCGTATGGGCGGCTCGTGGCTCACGGGGCCTTGAGCGGATATTAGTGTTCGTGGTGTGTGGCGCCGCAGCCATTCCTGCGTGGATGGCGATCGATCGGGGCAACTCGGTGGGGCTCATCGCGCCGATCGCGCTGGTTTTCTTGATGGCGCTATGCCGGCAGCGCTGGGGGCTTGTCACAATCATGGTGGTGCTGGCCGCGCTGGTGAAACCACAGTTCGCCGTACTAGCTGTCGCGCTATTCGCGGCCCGGCAATGGCGGCTGGGCAGTATCGCGGTCGCGGGGGGCGTGATCTCCAATTTAGCCGCGTATTTGCTGTGGCCCCGGGAATTCCCGGAGACAATCCTGCAGTCGATCCGGGGCACCCTCAGCTACGGTAGTTTCGCTGAGAGCATAAGCTATGGAAACATCTCCTTCGGTAGAGTGCTCCTACTGGTGCCGGATGCCCTCGAATTGTTCCAAACGGGAAAAATACCGGGAGACTTCCTCGCTGGCCCGCGTTCGCTGATCGGGTATGTAATCCTGATTCTTGTCGTCGTCTCCGTGCTGGCTCTCGGGCGACGCATTCCGGCCATAATGGTGGGCATTGCTCTGCTGGCCACCGCGTCGCTCTTCCCCGCCGTGACGCACACTTACTACTTGGTGTTCGCCTTGCCGGTTGCCGCGGTAGTGCTCCGGGACCCTGACGGACCGGCGGGATCGGGGATCTTCGACCGGCTCGCGACCCTCGGCGACCGCCGCCGCGTACTTGGTATTTGCGTGAGCCTTGCCACGGCGCTCAGTATCGCCCAAATCGCCGTTCCCAGCCCGCCGGCGCTCGTGCTGACGGGCCAGCAGGGGGTCGTTGGCCTCGTCCGGACGACGCCGATCATTGCCACCACGGCGTTAATAACGCCGCTCCTATGGTTGATCGTGTGCGCGGCGATTATCGTCTCGTACACGCGCAGACCGGTTGGCGGTGTATCGGCGGATGCCTCGAATCAAGACCGGCATTCCAGCAAGGCGCAGTTGATAGAGGAGCCGTCGAGTTGAAGATGGCTTACGCCTGGGGCCGCCTGCCCCAAAGCATCTTAGGGTCCGTTCCCTGGATGAGCGAAACTATTGCTTTGGGCAGCGCGGGGAGATCTTTTTCGAGATCGTTGTCACGGAATACCCAATTGGTCCAACGCATTGTCTGGGATTGATCCGCACACGACGTTAACAGGAGCCTGTTATGTCTGCACCGTCAACTGCGACGATGAAATGTCGATTGTGCGGCGAAGCCGCCGCACTCGAGTTCCTTAATCTGGGACAGCAACCGCTCGCTAACAAATATCCGACGCAAGCTGAATTTGCAGCAGAGGACTTCTTTCCGTTGCAGGTATTCTTCTGTCCGACGTGTAAGAACGTTCAACTCGGCACGATCGTCTCGCGGGAGAGGATGTTCGAAGATTACTACTATCTGTCCTCGGTGAATCGCGGACTGGTGAGGCATTTCGAGAATCTTGCCCAACAACTGGCGTCAGCGCATTTTGTCGTCGATGTCGGGTCCAACGACGGGATTCTCCTCAAGCCGCTAAAGGAGTTGGGCGTAAGAGCGCTCGGCGTCGAGCCTTCGATCAACGTTTCGAAGATCGCCAACGATCAAGGTTTTGAAACACTGACGGCCTTCTTCGACGATTCGGCCGCCGAGACGATCGAAGAATCCCATGGAAAGGCGGACATTATCGTCGCCAGCAGCGTCTTCACCCATCTTGAGAATCCGAGTGGATTCATCGAGACTGTGAAGCGACTGCTGACAGATGACGGCACGTTCATCGTCGAGGTTGAATATATCGGATCCATTCTGACAACGACACAGTTTGAGCGTTTCTATTTGGATCGAATTTTCTACTACTCGCTGTCTTCGCTCGCGAAATTGTTCGCCGCTCACGGCATGTTCATCGCCGACGTACGCGAAATTGCGCCGCACGGCGGCTCATTACAGGTGTTCGTGCGACGAGTCGGCCAGCAATCTGCCTCCGATGCCACGCTCAGACTCCTCGCCCGCGAGGAAAAGGATTTGACGATTGACAGCTTGCGCGAGTTTCGGCGCAATGTGGACCTTCAAGTAACCGCATTCAAAGCGAGACTATCCGAATACAAAAAAGTTGGGTTGCAAGTCGCTGGTTATGGCTCGCCGGCACGCGTAGCGACCATATGTAATTACGGTCGAATCGGGCCCAGCGAAATCCCGTTCACCGTCGACGACAGTCCGTTGAAGCAGAACAAGTTCACCCCCGGCACGCACATCCCGATCGTCCCCAAGAGCTACCTGGACGAACATAAGTCCGACGTCCTCGTCGTGTTCGCGTACGAGTACTTCGACGACATCAAGAAGAAGACCGATGGGGCGTATCGCTACTTGAAGCCCATTCCACCCACAGAGCTGACATAGCAGAAGGATCCTTTGCATGTCTGAACATTTCATTGTACGCCGCGATACCGAGGCAATCGTCCAGGCGATCGGCGACGATGCCCATCGGCTTTCAGGGAAAACTGTCCTGCTGAGTGGTGGCGCAGGTTTTCTTGGCAAGCACTTTCTACGGGTATTCAAACGGCTCAACGATACGATTCTTGAACAGCCCGTCCGCGTGATCTCGGCCGACAATTTCATCACAGGCGATCCCAGCACCTCCGAGCGCGACGAGAACATCGCCGAAGTGTGGGCCGACGTCACCTACCCGCTGCCAGTGCGCGAAGACATTCATTACATCATGCATTTGGCCGGGCTGGCTTCGCCCGTCTATTATATGAAATATCCGCTTGAGACCATTGAAAGCGCCGTATCGGGCATCAAGAATCTGCTCGAGCTGGGACGGCGGAATCCGTCGCTGGAAGGTTTCTTGTTCTTCAGTTCGAGCGAAATCTACGGCGACCCCGATCCGCGTTTTGTGCCCACTCCCGAGACCTACCATGGCCACGTCTCGAGCGTCGGGCCCCGGGCTTGCTACGACGAGTCCAAACGACTAGCAGAAACGATCGCGACGATCTATCACCAGAAGTACGGCATGCCAGTAACCATGGTCAGGCCGTTCAATGTGTTCGGGCCCGGGATGAAACACAACGATCGCCGCGTCGTCCCCATGTTCACCTACCAGGCGCTGACCGGCGAGACGATCCCGGTGCATGGGGACGGACTGCAAACGCGAACGTTCTGCTACATCACCGACGCGATCACCGGGTTCTTGAAGGTGCTGCTGAGGGGTCGCCCCGGCGAGCCCTACAACATCGGCAATTCCGCAAACGAAATCTCGATGCTTAATCTTGCCGAGTTGTTCGCAAAGCTCGTCCCAGGCGCGGCATTTGAGCAGATTGACTACCCGGACTCCTATCCCGCGGGGGAGCCCCAGCGACGCTGTCCGGATCTCGCCAAAGCCCATGAGGAGCTGAACTATCAACCGCAGGTCGATGTTCAAGACGGACTCGCACGATTCATTGACTGGGCCAAAGACCAAGCGTCGTACCGGAAGGGCGCATGCGAGTCGCTGTAGTCGGCCGCGGAAAATGGGGCGTGAAAATAGCCCGCACGCTGGCGACGATGCGCGATGTGGAGGTAATTGACGAGTCGAAGAACTTCGATCTCGTTCTTCGGCGGCGGCCCGATGGGGTTCTGATTGCCACGCCCTCCGCGAGTCATGCGGAAGTCGCGATCCCATTTATCAATGCGGGTGTACCGGCGTTCATCGAAAAGCCGATGGCAACCACGGTGGCTGATGCGGTCCGCATTCACGAGGCTGCGTTACGTTCTGGCGCACCCGTTTTCGTGGGGCACGTGCACCTGCATAACCCTGCGTTTCAGGCTGCAAAGAAACTTCTACCCGAAGTTGGAACCGTCCAGGCCGTGTTCTGGGAGGGAATGAATCAGCATCCACGAACCGACTCGTCGGTGTTGTGGGATTGGCTTCCCCATGGTCTCTCCATGGCGCACGCGCTATTCGATATGAATCCTGGCTTCGCGCAGGCCTGGGGCGTTGGCGAGCCGTCGCGATTCAAGGCGGCAATCGCCAAGTTTGTCATCGCTGACGTCCCGTTCTTCGCGAACGTTAGTTGGATCTCGCCGGTGAAGCGTCACAGTATGACGATTGTGGGCGAAGACAACTCGCTCGCCTTCGACGACACCGCGGACAGAAAGCTTTCGATGCACAATTCCCGTGGTACGTCGTACCCTGCCTATGGTGAAGAACCCCCTCTGACTCGCGAACTTCGGGCGTTCATCGGCGTGCTACGCGCAGGGGGGCTGGACACGGCCCAGCTTGAAAGCGAAGTTGCGACCGTGCGGGCGATCGCCGCGGCGGAAGAATCTGCTCGGAATGACGGTCGTTTGGTAGCAATTGGCGACTGTCGACCGTGACTGCCTATGGTGATTTGCACCGGAATACCCGAGCACTACGGGCGGGTTCTCGTTTGACTGTCGTCTTCCGCGGGACCAAATCCACTTCAGCAAGATCCAAGGACGTGCGACGTCGCGTTTGGATCACGCTTTGCTCGTTAATCCACGGGTGGACGGACCGGCGTTGAGGTCTAGGCGGGGCGGCCTTCGCGCCGTAACGTCCGCCACGGGACGCGGCGAATACAGGGCAAGGGGGGTAAAAGTATTCGGGATCGTTTACAAAGGCTATATGCGAATCCTGCGCATTTGGTTCACGCTTGCGGGAACATGGGCGGCGATCCATAAGGAAATGAAGAGGTCAGCTTGAGAATTACGATAATCGGGTCCGGCTACGTCGGCCTTGTCACGGGTGCCTGCCTGGCGGACAGTGGCAACGATGTTCTCTGCGTGGATATCAACCAGGCAAAGATAGACCGGCTACTCGCCGGAGAAGTCCCAATCTACGAGCCCCGGCTGGCTGAGCTGATCGAAGGAAGCCGCGAGAACGGGCTTATCGACTTTACGACCGACACGCGGCGCGGAATCGAGCACGGAGACGTGATCTTCATTGCCGTGCCGACGCCCATGGGCGAGAGTGGCGCGGCCGACCTCACCTACGTCTACTCCGTAGCCGATGATATCGGCGCTCATATCGACCGCTACAAGGTTGTCGTCAACAAGTCGACCGTCCCCGTCGGCACTGCCGACGAAGTTCGAGCGATCATCCGCAAGAAGACCAACCACGAGTTTGACGTCGTGTCCAACCCGGAATTCTTGAAGCAGGGCAAAGCGATCGCGGACTTCATGCAGCCCGACCGCGTGGTGATCGGTGGCGACTCGCAGCGCGCCCTCGATATCATGCGAGAGCTCTACGAGCCGTTCCTGCGCACCTTCAATCCTCTGATCGTCATAGATACCAGGAGCGCTGAGATGGCGAAATACGCAGCCAACTCCTTCCTCGCGACCAAGATTTCCTTTATCAACGAGATCTCGAACTTGTGCGAGAAAGTCGGCGCCGATATCTCGGCGGTACGAGAGGCCATTGGGGCCGACAAGCGCATCGGCTATGAATTCCTGTTCCCCGGGATAGGGTATGGCGGCTCTTGCTTGCCGAAAGACGTTCGGGCCCTGCTATCTACCGCCGAAAGCCTGGGGTCGGACATGCGACTGCTGCGTGCCGTCGACCAGGTCAACAGCGCGCAGAAGGCCGCCCTGGTATCCAAGATCGTCGCCCGTTTCGGGGGCGAGTCGCCCGCGGAGAATCTGCAAGGCCTGCGCATCGCGCTCTGGGGCCTCAGCTTCAAGCCTCGGACCGACGACGTGCGCGAAGCCCCCGCCCTAATCATCGCGAAACGGCTGGTCGAATACGGGGCGCTAGTGCGGGCCTTTGACCCAGAAGGGACCGAGAAAGCGAAAAAGGTGCTCGGGAATTCGATCGAGTATGCCGAGAACATGTACGACGCCGTCAAGGACGCCGATGCGTTGCTCCTCCTCACGGAGTGGAAACAGTTCCAGCGGCCGTCTTGGCAGCGCGTCAAGTCGGCCATGCGAGGCTACGTGGTGTTCGATGGCCGAAACATCTACGATTCTGAGCGCCTGCGGGCCGAGGGCTTCGAGTACTACGGCATGGGCCGGAACTGAGGAGAATAAATCAATGAGAGGATTCGCTGGATCGCCTTCAGCCTCGGTTGGTTCGCTATCTGCGCCATCGCTTCGTACCGATCGCAAAGTTCGGCGACTTCGCGCTTCTCAGACGCAAGGGGAGTGGGAGCCGATCGGGAGCGCTTTGCCGTACTCATTGGTGCAAGCCACCGATGAGCAAATACTCATCCTCCGAAGCACAATGTACCCGGACCTGAGCCAGGGCGTCCGTGAGTTGTCCCAGGAGCGCGGATCTGATCAGGACATCTACCTTGACTGAAGAGCAGCCCTTGAGCCTGGTCGTGATGATGCCCGTCCTAGACGATTGGCTCTCGGCTGCAGAGCTACTACGACGACTTGACAAAGCCATCGCCGCTGCTGGTTGTGTCGCCACAATTCTCCTTGTAGACGATGGCTCAGAACAGCAATGCGATTCCGGCGACTTCCAAAGTGACTTCGCCGTAATCCGGAGAATACAGATTCTGAGACTGCGCAGAAATCTTGGTGTCCAACGAGCGATTGCTATTGGGCTCGCACACATTCAAAAAAGTTTACGTTGCGACGCCGTCCTCGTGATGGACGCCGACGGCGAAGACACACCGACGGGGGCGGCCCAGCTTCTGCGTGCGTATTCGGAAAGTCACGGTCAAAAGGTGATCTTCGCAGAACGGATCCGACGCTCCGAATCTCTGCTGTTTCGCTTCTTCTATCTTCTCTATCGCATCTTGCATAGATGGCTTACCGGTATTAGCGTAAGGGTAGGGAACTTCAGCATTCTTTCCTCGAGAAGCCTCGATACTATTGTATCTATGTCGGAACTCTGGAATCATTACGCAGCCGCTGTCTTCCGATCCCGGATGCCATTCGGGATGGTGCCCATTCCCCGCGGAAAGCGCATCGCTGGAACGTCCCGCATGAATTTCTCATCGCTTATCTCGCACGGTCTAAGCGCAATATCTGTCTTCGCGGACGTTGTTGGCGTGCGCCTCCTCATCGCTTCCCTGGGTGCTTCCGTACTCAGCGGCTTGGGCGTCCTCGTCGTCATCGCGATCCGCATCTTTACTGATCTCGCGATCCCCGGCTGGGCCACGTATACAGCCGGAGTTCTCGCCATCATCATGATCCAATTCATCACGATCGCAAGCAGCTTTACCTTCTTTATGTTGTCAAACAGGTCGAACCTTGGATTTATACCTTTTCGGGACTATTCACTTTTCATAAAAGACACCGTGGATATCTTCTCGAGGAGCGATTTCAAATATGAGTGATTTCAAATATGTTGGCACCGAACTGGATCTATTCGCGAATGTGCACAACTGGAAATCCTACTGGTCCAGTCAAGTGCGCCCATTCGTGACAGGGGACGTTCTTGAAGTGGGCGCCGGCATCGGCTCCAACACGCGGTTGCTTGATCCTGGCGGCACGGGGCGCTGGGTTTGTCTGGAACCTGATCCGCAGCTTGCCTCCCGATTGAAGGAGCAAATCGACGCTGGAGCCGCGCGTCGCCCCTATGAGTCCGTATGTGGAACGCTGACGTCGATGGTTGGACAGCAGTTCGATACCATCATCTATATCGATGTACTGGAGCACATAGAGCACGATCGCGAAGAGTTACAACTTGCCGCATCGCATCTCCGCCCCGGCGGTCACGTCATCGTTCTGTCGCCCGCGCACCAGCGTCTCTTCACACCGTTCGATGCGGCGGTCGGTCACTTCCGCAGATACAACCGGGCGACGCTCCGCGCAGTCTCGCCCCAGGGTCTGCGTCTCTCGCGCATGCGCTACCTGGATGTCGTCGGCCTTTCTGCTTCGACGGCGAACTTGCTGTTTCTTCAGCAGTCGATGCCAAAGAAAGAGCAACTCGCCTTATGGGATCGTGTGATGATTCCTATTTCGCGCGTCGTTGACAAGGTTCTCCGCTACTCAGCCGGCAAGACGATCATTGCTATTTGGCAAAAGCCAGCCTGAGTTCGGATGCAGCCCCGGGATTAGCCTTCATGCGTGACGATCGGGTTCCTGCGCTCGCCACGTCACCGAGGTGACCCGCGCCTGAGGCTGGCGCCTGCCTGCCGTCTGTTATTTGCCAACATGATCATGCGCACGATCGAGCTGGGCGTGAGGATCACCGCATCCGCGCCAGCCCGAGGATCCCGGCTGGCCGGGGTGCGGGCCGCACCCTGGCGACGAGTTCGGGTGTTGTATGACGTCATCGTCGGCGTTTATGACAGGCTGGGTCTCGATGTGGCTGGTGCTCCGGGATTTGGAGGTCGCTGGGGTCGGTGGGCAGACGAGTAAGGCCGACATCCGGCGAGCCCTCGAGGATCCGGGGAACGGTGTTGTCCTACAAGACCATTCAGCGTCACGTCGCGACTATCGGCCGAGAGGGCATCGGATGCGATCGCCGCCAAATGTTTTGCCCATGCTGGCGCCTGCGGCAGTTTGGGTCTGCTGCTCTATCACGTGACGACGTTCCCCACGGCGACGCGGTTTGCCATCACGCCGAAAGGACCGTACTCCACAGCGACGGACCGCACTACTTCCTCGATCGCGGCCCTTCGACGAGCTGTAGGCAACCTGCCCGGTACGGGCCCTGTGTGCGTAGACGCTCGAGACTGCGACCACTCTGCCGTAGCGGGCGGTCGCCGTCCGTGGCAGCAATCCTTGCAGGAGTTGAAGATTGGAGCTGACATTGACTTGCTGGGTGCTTGACCAATCTCGGGCGAAATCTGCAACACGGGTTCAGGGTTATTGATCCCGGCACCAAGAGGTCGACCGTCTGGTCAAGCGCGCTGAGATAGGCGGAGACCGATTCAGGCTCTGCGAGATCGTGTTCCTGGCGGCCGGGCCGCAGCACTCGAACTCCTTTCGACTCCAATGTGTCAGCGACGCTGCGGCCGATTCCCCGCGCGGCGCCGGTGACGAGAGCCGTGGAATTCACCCACAACACGCTATCCGTGCCGCCACGACGGCGGCGTGTAGGGTGTCGCCGACTGGGCTCAGTGGTGGTTCAGCACGTTCCAGCGCGCATCAAGCATCTCGATGCGCTTGGCGTCTTCGTCGGTGATGTGGCCGTAGTAGTCGCGTTTGTTGAGCAGCCACAGCAACTCGAAGTGCACAGCGTTGAGTAGTCCATCTTCAATTGAGTCGAGGGTGCCGGCCGAGCCGTCGAACACGACCTTGCGGGTCTCGAAACGCGTCAGGTGTACCTTCGCGACCTCGCGGATGGTGTCGAGTGTGTCGCTAGATATTGCGCCACCAAGGACCAGATCGAGACCGGCCTGCTTCGCTTTCTCGGCAACGGTGATCACATAGCGGGTGATCTCGGGGCTGTTAATGGTCTCGCGCGTCTGCCCGAGCGATCCGGTGAAGTCCACCCGGCCGAAGACGATGCCGTGCACACCGCGATCCTTGTGGGCCAGCTCGAGCATGTCATCGAGATTGTTGTAGCCCGTGATCGTCTCCAGATTGAAGAGAAAATCGGTGTCGAGTTCCTCGTCCTCGTCATACACGGTGTTCTTGGCGGCGATGTACTTCGAGAGCGCGTAGGCGGTCTCCACCATCGGTGCGACGATGTAGCGCACGCCGATCTGCTTGGCCTCGAGAAGATCTCGCATCGCTTCGCAGCCGCCGACCTTGACGGTGAGCGGCAACCCGGCGGAGCGTGCGATGTCGACGAGGCGCAGCAGCTCGTCGATTCGGGTTCCTTCAGCCTCGAACTCGGCCTTGACGGCTACGACGCCGTGCTTTTCCTTGCCGATACGGAGGATCTCGGCCATCTGCCGTTCGGTCTTGTTCATCTTGCCTTCCCCTGTTTAGGCCCCAATCAATCTGCAAAGAATGATTCCGCGTCGTCCGACACGACGGGCGATTTTGGGCAAAACGGCCAACGTGCTCAATTCGCGCTCGCCACTTGAGACATTGCCGCGCCGAGGTGCACGGTCACCCGCTTCTCGACGTCCGGAGAAAGGTCTGGACTCATCCGGTGAAGTGGATTGGACTTCATTGAGCCGTCGGCCTGTACTGCCGAGGTGATTTTCGGGTAGTAGGTCTGATCCGGATCGATGGGCACTTCGATGAGCGCGGGGCCGTCCGCATTCAACAGGGAGACGACTGAAGGCGTGTCCAGGCCGGACTCGGCGTCGAGCTGGGCGAACGGGATGCGGTACGCCCGGGCCAGCTCCTCCCAGCTCGGCAAACCCAGCCCAGTCTGGGCATCGCAGCCGATCCACGCCCCTCCGAAGTAGTTGCGTTGCGTCATCCGGATCGACGCATACCCATTGTTGTTGAGAACGAAGACCTTGACATTGGCTCCCGTGGCACTGAGCGTGCCGAGTTCCTGAAGGTTTTGGGCGAATCCGCCATCCCCCTCGCTGAGGAACACCTGACGGTGCGGATTGGCCAGAGCCGCGCCGATCGCCCCGGACAGCCCGTATCCCATGCTCGCGAGCGACTTGTTCGTCACAACCTTTTGGTCGGCACGCAGCCGCAGGGCCTGCATACCGACGGTGAAGGAGCCGCCGCTACTGCAAGGCAGGATGATGGCATCCGGTTCGGCAAGCTCAGCGAGTCGCATCGCGAACTCGTAAGGCTCCACGTATCCCGCGGCCGTGACGTTCTGGGGATCATTCAGCGGAAGCTCGGCTTGCACTGCGGCAATGAACTCCCGCCACGGCTGCCACCGCTCGGCATCGCCGAGGTCCGCGGCATACAAGGCTGCCAGGAATGCGTCGGCGTCCCCCCGCAGCGCGAGGTCGACGCGTGGATGTCCCTTCTCGAGTTCGGCGGCGTCGATGTCGATTTGGACTACCCGCCCGATGGGCGCGAACTCCTCCCAGGCGAAACCGGTCTGCTGCAGACCAAGCCGGGTGCCGACGCCTATCACCAGGTCAGCCTGCTGGATAAGGATGTTGGCGGCCCGCTGTCCCCAGGTGTTCGGTCGGCCCGAGTACAAAGGGTGTTCGTTCGGGACCCGGTCGGCCCCATGCCAGGTAGTCATCAGCGGAACGCCGGCGGCTGCCGCGCGGTCACCCAAGGCACGCACGGCTCCGCGGTTTACCCCACCGCCGATCAGCACGACAGGCCGCTCCGACTCGTGCATCCAGGACACCACTCGGTCCATGTCCGTTGCCGACACCTGGGGGAGAGCGGCTGCCGCGGGAACCGTGACGCTGTCCTGGCCGGCGAGAGCGGGCGCCCCCTGCGCGTCGAGACAGATTTCCAGGAAGACGGGTCCTTGGCGGGGCGTGCGCCCGTCCAGAACAGCGTCAAGGATTACCTCGCCGGCGACCGGCTGTTCAATGCGAATCGCCTGTTTGGTGACACTGCGTACCAACTCCACACCGTCGATCTCCTGGATACCGCGCTGGCGGACCGAGCCGCGGCTCAGGTCGGTGCTTTTGACCTGCCCGCCGATGATCAGAAGTTCGCGACTTTCTTGCCAAGCGCCCGCAATTCCCGTCAGCGCGTTGGTAATTCCCGGACCGGCTGTCACCAATGCCAGTGCGCGTCCGGTGTTCTCGTCGCGGGCGGCGTTGAAGTATTCCACCGCGATCGCCGCGCCGACCTCGTGCACGAATGGCACGCACACCATCCGTGTCCGCACCGAGTTCAGTAGGTGCATGTTGTTGCCACCCGCAACGAAGAAACAGTGCGTATATCCGGCGCCGACCAACCAGTCGATCAGTTGGTCCGAGTACTTCGTGGGCGACGAGTTCATATGCCCACCTTCTGGCTGACAACGAAGTTGGGTCGCTGCTTGACCTCTTCGTAGATGAGTGCCAGGTACTCGCCGACGACCCCGAGGAGCAGTGTGATCACCCCGAAGCCGATCAGCATGACGCAGATGAGCGACCCGAATCCCGGGAACGGCACCCCATAGAAGATGAAACGTGCGGCAAGCACGAAGACGGCGATAGCTGCCGCGGCACTCAACAAAAAGCCGGTCATGGTGATGAGCCGCAACGGCACGTAGGAGTGAGCCAGGATGCCCTTGCCGGCCAGGTCGAGCACCTTCAGGCTGTAGGCCTTGGATTCCCCGGCAAAGCGAGGTGCTCGCTTCATCGGCAGACCGATCGACTTGAACCCGACCCAGGAGAACAGACCCCGGACGAACCGGTTGCGCTCCTCCATCGACCGAACGACTTCGTAAACCTTTCGGTCGACCAAACGAAAGTCGCTGGCGTTGCTGGTAATACGATCGTCGGTGAGCTTGCCCGCCAGCCAGTAGAACAGTTGGGAGTTCATCTTACGAATCGGGCCGGTGCCGCCACGCTCGGTGACGACCCCGTACACGTTTTCGTAGCCTTCCTCCCATTTGCGGATCATCTCCGGGATGAACTCGGGCGGATCCTGCAGATCGGCTGTCATGAGCACGACGGCGTCGGCGTCGACCAAATTCAGACCGGCCGTCAGTCCGCCGTCCATCCGGAAGTTGCGCGCCAACTTAAGGATTTTGAACCGGGGATCCTTGTGATGGATCGCTAGCAGTTTGTCCATCGTGTCGTCGGTCGAGCCGTTCTCCACGATGATCGCCTCGAAGTCGTACGCCGGCTCGGAGTCGAACACCTCGGACAACCGGCCCGCGAGCTCATCGACGCATTCACTTTCGTTGTATGCGGGGATGACCAAGGCGATCTTCTTCTTCACTCCCACACCTTCCAAGGCGGGTTCCCGCTATTCCAGAGGTTATTCAGCAGCTGGGATTCCCGGAAGGTATCCATCGGCTGCCAAAACCCACGGTGCGGGAACGCGGCGATCTGGCGGTCTTTGGCTAGACGGAGCAACGGCTTGTCCTCCAACACTGTCTCGTCGCCATCCAGGTAATTGAACACCCCCGGTTCGAAGACGAAGTAGCCGATGTTGATCCAGTCTTCGGTCTTCGGCTTCTCCCGGAATTTGGCGACCGCACCATCCTGCTCGAGGTCAATCACCCCGAACCGGCTCATTGGCTGGGTGGCCGTCACGGTGGCAAGTTTTCCGTGCGAACGGTGAAACTCGAGTAGGGCGGGAATGTCGACGTCAGCGATACCGTCGCCGTAGGTACATAAGAAAGTTTCATCGCCGACGTACTTCTGAATGCGCTTGATCCGACCGCCCGTCATTGTGTCCAAGCCGGTGTCGGCGACAGTCACCCGCCAGTTGAATTCGTCATGCGAACCGTGGTACCGGATGCTCGACTGATCACCGAGGGTGATGGTGAAGTCCAAATTGGACACCCCGTAGTTCGAGAAGTAACTCTTGATGTATTCGCTCTTATAGCCCGTGCACACGACGAACTCGGAAAAGCCGTGGTGACCAAGGATTTTCATGATGTGCCACAGCACCGGCCGCCCACCGACTTCGACCATAGGCTTGGGTCGGAACTCGGTTTCCTCCCGCATTCGGGTGCCGAGACCACCTGCGAGGAGCACGGCTTTCATGAGGAGTCGTCCAATCTCAAGGCAATCGTTCCCCCAGAGCGGTTTCGCTGACGCGGCGTCGAGCAGGTGACACACTAGCAATGCCGTGGCGCGCCCGGCGAGCTTTCGGGGCGGCCTAGTGTAGGAATCACACGCATGTGAGGAGATCTCATTTCAAGACTCGATACCAATGAGTCTGGCAATAGCGGGCTCGGGGAAGATCGCGAGGATATCCTCGCGGCGGTTCGCCGCTACGCAAAGCGCAAACTCGCGACTTCGGAGTTCATCCCCGGCACCACGGTGGTCCCCGTGTCGGGCAAGGTGCTCGACCCCGACGACTTCGCCGCGCTGGTCGACGCGTCTCTCGATGGCTGGTTGACCGCGGGCCGGTTCCATCCGCTCTTCGAGCGTGCCCTCGCACGCTATGTGGGAGCTCGCGATTCCGTGTTCGTCAACAGCGGGTCAAGCGCAAACCTGTGCGCACTGAGCGCGCTGACCAGCCCGAAGCTGGGCCAGTACAAGAAGAGGTCCGGAAAGCGGCCCCTGGAGCCCGGCGACGAGGTGCTGACCGTGGCCTCGGGATTTCCCACGACAGTCAACCCGATCATCCAGAACCGACTCCGCCCGGTCGTCGTCGATATCGAACTGGGAACCTACGACGCCATTCCCGAGCTGCTCCGGGAGGCCGTCAGTCCTAAGACCCGGGCGATCATGATGGCGCACACCCTGGGCAATCCCTTCGATCTGGACACCGTCCAGGAGTTGTGCGACAAGCATGGCCTGTGGTTGGTCGAGGACTCGTGCGACGCGCTCGGGTCGACGTACGACGGCAAACGGACCGGCAGCTTCGGCGACACCGCGACCGTGAGCTTCTACCCGGCGCACCACATCACGACCGGCGAGGGCGGCGCCGTGTTCGTCAAGTCGCCGCTGGTCCGCAAGCAGGTTGAATCATTCCGCGACTGGGGCCGAGACTGCTACTGCGCGCCGGGAAAGGACAACACCTGCGAGAAGCGCTTCGAGTGGCAACTCGGTGACTTGCCCAGGGGCTACGACCACAAGTACATCTACAGCCATATCGGATACAACCTGAAAGCCACCGACATGCAGGCCGCCTTGGGTTTGTCGCAACTGGCCAAGCTGGATGGATTCGTTAAGGCGCGCAAAGAGAATTTCGACTACCTGACCTCGCGGCTGTCTGGGGTCGAGGGGCTCATACTGCCGGTCGCCACGCCCAAGTCCGAACCGTCGTGGTTCGGCTTCCCGATCACCCTCGATCCCGAGCATCCGGTGGACCGCACCAAGCTCATGCGGTTCCTCGATGAGCGCAAGATCGGTTTCCGACAGCTGTTCGCCGGAAACCTCGTCAAGCAGCCGGCCTACCGCGACGTCGACTTCCGGATCGTGGGGGACCTGACTAACACCGACATCGTGATGAACCGGAACTTTTGGGTGGGCACCTATCCGGGCCTGACCAGGCCGATGCTCGACTTCGTGGCGGATTCGATCCGCGAGTACATGACCGAGGCCGCGCGGTAGCCGTGCACTACCTGGTTACCGGGCATACCGGTTTCAAGGGCCCCTGGCTAACCCTGCTCCTGCTCAGCCGTGGGCACCAGGTGTCCGGTCTGGCTCTCGACCCAGACGAGGGCAGCCTGTTCAAACGGGCGGGGCTGGCCGGAGAGCTTGTCTCCGACTTCCGGGTAGACATCCGCGACGCCGCGGCGACCGCGGCAGCGTTACAGGCGGCGGCGCCGGACGTCGTGGTCCACATGGCCGCACAGTCGTTGGTCCGCGAGTCGTATCGCGAGCCGCGGTACACCTATGAGACCAACGCCATGGGCACGCTCAACGTGCTGGACGCCGTCGCGGCCACCCCGTCGGTGCGCGCACATGTCGTCATCACCACCGACAAGGTCTATCGGAACGTCGACCAGAAGGCCGGTTACGTCGAAACCGATCCCCTCGGTGGCGACGACCCCTATAGCGCGTCGAAGGCGATGGCCGATCTGCTCACTCAGTCTTGGATTTGCAGCTTTCCCGGCTCTCCGACGGCAATCGCCCGGGGCGGCAACGTCATCGGCGGTGGGGACGTCAGCCGTGACCGGTTGTTGCCTGACCTGGTGGCAGCCTATGCGAACGGCCAGGCGCCGCTCTTGCGATTCCCCCGCGCCGTGCGGCCGTGGCAGCACGTACTCGACTGTCTGAACGGCTATCTCACGCTCGCCGACGCATTACTGGCCGGTGCGGGCCTGGGCCAATGGAATTTCGGACCGGGCCGCGACAGCTTTGTCGAGGTCGGCCAGGTGGCCACGCTGGCGGCTGAGCTGTGGGGCGGCGGCGCGCATTGGGATCTGCAAGGCGGGGACCACCCCCATGAAGCGAAATTGTTGGCGCTCGACGCCACCAAGGCGGAGCGTGAACTGGGCTGGCGTAACAGGATTGGCTTTCGCGATGCCGTGGCATGGACGATCGACTGGGAGCGGCGCGTGCGCCGGGGCGACGACGCTCTAACGGTGACCCGAGAGCAGATCGCCGCATTCGAAAGCCTTGGATGAGCGAATTCGACCTGCAACCTGAATCGGCACCTCCGGGACCGCTGATCCGGCTCGTTCGCGATCAGCGTGTGGCGTTCCTCCTGGTCGGGGGTATCAACACGGTCGTGGGGTTCGGCATTTTCGTCGCCTGCTCGGTGAGTATCGGCCAGTTCGTCGACAACCGCTTCGGAAGGGTTGGCGGATCCCTGGTGACCCTCGGCATTTCGCATGTGTTGGGGGTGCTGTTTGCCTTCGTGATGCATCGGCGGTTCGTGTTCCGGGTCCGCGGCCACGGGCCGCGTGACCTTTTGCGCTTCGAGAGTGTCTACCTCACCGCCCTGGCCTTCAACGCCATCGCCCTACCTCTGTTGGTGGAGATGGGCATGCATCGCATCCCGGCGCAGGCAATCATCTTGGCCGCCAGCACGGTGCTGAGCTACTTCGGCCACCGGTACTTCTCGTTCCGGCGCGGTGCGGCTGACATCCAGGACGGCAAGTCGCGCACCACCTAGAGCCGGTATGCCGTGGATGCGGCTTAGGACGTGGTCGTCGCGGCAGACTTAGGTGACTCCGGTGCTGCGGCGGTCTCCGCTGCAGCACCGCTAGCCGGTTTTCGAGCGTACGCGACGATGACTATCACCAGCGTCACGAGCCAAAGCATCGGCACCAGCGTCGCCGTGGTCAGCACCGTTAGCTCGTGAATTGGCGGGCCGTCCTTCCGGTACAGCAGCACCTGCATCGGCGGGCTGGGTAGCGCGACCGTCGCGATGGTGAGCGCCGTGGACAGACTTACCCAAATGCCCACCCTGCGATGGTGGCCGGCAACCGTTGCGAGCCGGTCGAAGATCCCGGTGCCCGGCGGCCCGTCCGGGTCCCGCACCAGCAGCGCCGCGATCGGCAGGGCGAACACGAAGTAGTAGCTGATGCTCACCATCGGGAACAGGGCCGCGGTCACCAGCAGCACTATGCCCGCCAGGACGGGTGGGATGCGTCGTCCCAGCGCCAGCACGGCGACGACGACCAGGACGAGGATCACGTATCCGATCGTCGAGCGCGGACCGGCCAGGTAGCCGTCGGGCATTTTGCCGCCGGTTTGCAAGAACATCAGAATGTCCGGCGCCAATAGGAGCGATCGGCCGAACGACACGTTCGAGGTCGCTACGGCGCTGACGCTGCCGGCGCCGTAGCCGAGAACGCCGGCTGCCGATTGCAAGATGTTGTGCGGAAAGTGTTGTGGCCACAACAAATATGCGGCGACGTTGAAAACGACCGCGCCGCCCAGCGCAATACCGCTCCACCGCCACTGCCGGGCAGCCAGCAGCACGATGCCCAGCACCACGAATTGCGGTTTCAGCAGCGCGGCCAGGATGACCATCACCGCGACGAGTCCCCACCGTTGCCGAACCAGTGCGATCAGGAACACCAGGCCGACCGGAGCCAAGAAACCGACCGAATTCGCCCTATCGATCACCGACCACACCGGGATCGCCGCGGCACCGCAGGCCACGAAAACCACGATCCGTTCGAGACCACGAGCGCCCCGAGCCGCCCAGACCGCGGGCGAAAGCACCGCGACTGTCAGGGCGAGCAGATAGCCCAACAGCCCGATGACCGGCGCGCCCAATAGTTTGCCCAACAGCCCAAAAGTCACCTGCGGAAGCATGCCGGCCGCCGGGTAGTTGTTGACGGCCAGCTGGTGATAGTCCGGCTGTACGAATATGTCGAATGGCTCCCACGGATTGGCCCGCATCCCGTACATCACTTCGAATGCGTAGTCACTGAAGCAGTGCCGGCCGATGTTCGTGCCCCAATCGAGGTAGCAATCGGCGTAAGGGAAAGCAAGCAAAGAAGAAATGACATCGATCGCAAAGTATTGCGTCAGAACAAAACCCGTGAACCCGGAAAGCGCTGACGCCAGCAGAATGGTGCCGAGCAGGATGGTGCG